>CAYHRW010000421.1:0-2166 GCA_964359105.1 uncultured bacterium | reverse complement strand
AGCCGCTTCATGGCGATCTCTCCAGCCCCGGCATGTGGTGCCTCGCTCGCGCGGGCTAGAAGCCGGGGCTGCGTCCGGTCAGAATGAGGAACACGGTGCCGACCAGGATCCGGACATCCAGCGCCAGCGAGCGCGTGCGCACGTACTGCAGGTCGAGCTCGAGCGTCTCCTCGAACGTCAGATGGTCGCGCCCGACGAGCTTCGCCAGCGAGGTGATTCCGGGCTTGACGCTCAGAACTGCGGTGGCCGCCGGGCCGTAATAGCCGATCAACTCCGGGATCTCCGGCCGCGGTCCCACCAGGCTCATGTCGCCCAGCACGACGTTGACCAGGTTGGGCAGCTCGTCGAGACTGGTGCGGCGGATGAACCGCCCCACGCGCGTCACGCGGGGATCGTGCTCCGAATGGAAGTGGAGACCTCTGATCTGCTCGTTCGTGTAGCGGTAGTCGTAGAGTTCCGGGAAGCGCTCCCGTGCGTCCACGTACATTCCCCGGAACTTGTAGAAGGTGAAGGGCCGCCCGTTGCGCCCGACCCGGGCCTGCCGGAACAGAGCGGGCCCTCGGGAATCCAGACGGAGCGCGATCGCGACCGCGAGTAGCAGCGGGCCGACGAGCACGAGTCCCACCGTGGCGAGCAGTCGGTCCACGACATCCTTCACGATCTCGCCCGCGCGGGAGTAGCGCCCCGGAGACGCGTCAGTGGCCGGGACCCCGTCCACGACACCGCGCGGCGGTGCGATCGCCGGGAGTGGCGATGCCAGCCGGAGCGCGGGGAGCGCTGGACTCTCGGCGCTGGACGGACTCGGGTCGGGAGCCTGGGGGCGCGGAGCCGCGGCGTTCCGGGGGGTCATACGCGCGCGTCCGGCATCACGGTCTCAGCCTCGATCGCGATGCTCGCTACGGTTTCGCGCAGCAGGTAATGCCGCGCCACCTTGCGCACGGCCGTGACGACGTCGAGCGCGTCGTCCTCGTCCATCGAGGCCGACAGCGGCAGGGAGACGGTGCGGTCGCCGATGCGCTCGGCCTCGGGGAAGTCACCGCGTCGGTACCCGTACGTGTTCTGGTAGAACCGGTGCAGGTGAACGGGGACGAAGTGGATACCGGTGCCGATGTTCTCGGCGGACAACGCTTTCATGAACTGAGCGCGATCCACGCTGAGCTTCTCGAGGTCGAGCTGGATGGTGTAGAGGTGCCGGGCGTGGCGGGTTCCGGGTGAAGCTGGCAGCCGGGGCGTCCGGACGCCCTCCACGCCCGCCAACCCCTCGTCGTAGAGATGCCAGAGCCGCTCGCGGACCTCGAGGTTCCGCTCGAGCCGCTCCAGTTGATGCACACCCAGCGAAGCCTGGATGTCGGTCATGTTGTACTTGAACCCCGGCTCCAACGTCTGATAGGGGACGAAGCCGCCTTGCGAGTAGCGCTTCCACGCGTCCTTGTCGAGTCCGTGCAGGCGCAGGATGCGGAGCCGCTCGACGACCGAATCGTCGTATGTGGTGAGCATGCCTCCCTCGGCGGTGGTCAGGTTCTTGGTCGCGTAGAAGCTGAACGCGGTGAACCGGCTCAGCGACCCGATCTTGCGGCCCCGGTACCAGGCCTCAACGGCGTGCGCGGCGTCCTCGATGACCTGGAGCCCGTTCTTCCTGGCGATCGCCGCGATGGCATCCATCTCGCACGGCCACCCGGTCATGTGCACCGGGATGACCGCCCGGGTGCGCGGGGTGATGGCCCGTTCCAGCTCCCCCGGGTCGAGGTTCTGGGTCTGCGGATCCACGTCCGCGAACACGGGGCGTGCCCCGGTATGGACGATGACATTCGCGGTGGCCGCGAACGTGAGAGGTGTGGTGACGACCTCGTCGCCCCGGCGCATGTCCAGGACGATCAGGGCGAGATGCAGCGCCGCGGTCGCCGAGTTCACCGATACGGCGTGCGGGGCATGAGCGAATCTTGAGAACTCCGCCTCGAAGCGGAGGCACTTGGGCCCGAAGCCGATCCAGCCCGAGCGCAGCGTGTCCGCCACCTCGGCGATCTCTTCTTCACCGATCTTCGGCCGGCCGAAGACCAGGAAGTCCGGCCGGACCGGCTGACCACCTTCGCAGGCCAGGAGCGTCATCTCGTGTTTCCCTCCGTGGAAGCGGGCGAGTGTGACCCGGGGCGAGAGCTGGCGGAGGCG
>CAYHRW010000420.1:0-2167 GCA_964359105.1 uncultured bacterium | reverse complement strand
TGCGTTCGCAGTGCGCCACGAACACCGGCACGGTCGAGGCGGTCGGCTCCTTCACGGTGTCGCAGCCGCGGCCCGCGTTCGTCGGCAACGAGATCGCCATCGACATCCAGGCCGAGGCCTCGTCGCTCCCCGACTGGTGGCAGTACTTCAACTCGGGCGCGTGCCGTGCCAGCGCCCTGTCCGCCTCGTTCGACTTCACCAGCGCCCCACAGACCTCGTGCACGGACCCGTTCTCGGGGCTGGCGATGGGCGGGCTCGCCGCCTACCACACGTCGCAGACCTACCCGGCCGTGCCGGGCGGCGCTTCGAACGCGGCGCGGCTCAAGCTCGGCGTCGCGGTCGCGAACCCGAGCCCGCTCTCGGCGGGCGTCGAGTACTACTGCTTCCGGCTGCGGATCACGATGCAGCGCACCACCGGCGGAGGCGCCTGCGCGGGTTGCACGGTCCCGGTCTGCCTGACGCTCAACGAGATCAAGGCCGCGGAGAACACCGGCCCGGTGGAGCGGCTCACGAACGCGCTCCAGAGCAACATGATCTCCTGGCAGGAGGCGTCGGGCTGCCAGTCGGCGGTCAAGAACCGCACCTGGGGGCAGGTCAAGAACCTGTACCGCTGACATTTCACCGCAGCGACCGCCGGCCGTTCCGCCTATAATGGGGCCTCGTTCGTACCCGCGCGTGCGGCGCGTCACGCCGTCGTCCCCGTCCGGGAACCCCTCGTGCCTCGCATCCCTCGCCTCCGCTCCGTGCTCTGCGCCGCGCTGCTCGCCAGCCTGCCCGGCATCGCGTCCTCGCATGCCGCCACCCCCAGGCGGCTCTACATCGCGAACGACGAGCACACCGACTACTTCTGGACCGCGGACGATGCCGCCTACCGCACCGCGTTCCTCGACATGCTCGACTACTACATGGACCAGGCCGACTCGACCGCGTCGAACCCGTCCGACGCGCGCGGGCGCTTCAACTGCGACGGCAGCCTGTGGGTGTGGGAGTACGAGCACGGCAAGGGTCCCGCGCAGTTCCAGCGCCTGGTGGACCACCTGCGCGACGGCACCATCACCATGCCGCTCAACACCGCGGTGCTGCTCTACGGCGCGATGCCGACCGAGGCCGTGCTGCGCAACATGGAGTACGCGGGGCGCCTCGAGCGGCGGTTCGGGCTGCGCTTCCCGCTGGTGGTGCCGATGGAGAACCAGACGCTGCCCGGCGGGGTGGGCGCGCTGTGGGCGGGCGCGGGCGCGCGCTGGGCGTGGAAGGGGATCTGCGGCTGCGCCACGCGCATCGACGCCGGCCACCGCCCGCGCGAGATCTACCGCTTCACCGGGCCCGACGGCTCGTCCGTCCTCGTGAAGTGGAACTCGCTCGACACCAGCCACGGTCTGGGCGGCTACTGCGAAGCCAGCGACCCCGCGGCCGCCGTGCTGTACATGGACGGCGACGCCGGGTTCCTGTCGCGCTGGCCGTGGCCGGTGGCCGCGGCGTTCGGCTACGGCTGCGACCGCTTCGAGAGCTTCACCACCGCGTTCGTGGACGCGTCGCTCGCGCTCTCCGGCCCCGAGCGCCGTGTCATCGTCTCGAACGAGGCCGACTTCTTCCAGGACTTCGAGGCGAACTACGGCGCGCAGGTCCCGGCCTTCTCGGGCTCGCTCGGCAACGAGTGGGACCTCTACACCGCCTCGATGGGCGAGGTCACCGCCGACTTCAAGCGCCACCTGGAGAAGCTGCGCACCGCCGAGGCACTCGCCACCGTGGCGTCGCTGGACGACACCACCTTCATGCGCGGGCGCGAGAGCGCACGCGACTCGGCGTTCCTCGCCTGCGGCCTGTACTACGAGCACGACTGGACCGCCGACGGCCCGGTGCCGCGCGCCCGGCGCGAGCAGTTCCAGCGCGACATGCGCGACGCGCTCGCCGGCTACGTGGACCGGCTCCACGACGACGCGCTCGCCGCGGTCGCGGCGATGGTGAGCGGGCCTCCTGGCGTCGAGCGTCACGTGGTCTTCAACCCGCTGTCGTGGACCCGCACCGACTTCGCCGACCTCGCGGTGGCGCAGCCTCTGCCGGTGCACGTGGTGGACGTGGCGACCGGCGGCGAGGTGCCGAGCCAGCCGGCCCAGGTGGACGGGCGGTCGCGCGTGCGCATCCTCGCTTCCGGCGTGCCGCCGGTCGG
>CAYHRW010000419.1:0-2206 GCA_964359105.1 uncultured bacterium | reverse complement strand
CGTTCCGGAGAAACCCGCATGCCGTTCCTCCCCGTGGGCGGGCAGGCCGTCATCGAGGGCGTCATGATGCGCTCGCCGTCGCGCGTGGCGGTGGCGGTGCGCCGTCCCGACGGCTCGCTCGCGTTCCTCGAGCGCGCGTACGTTTCGCTGACGCGGCGCGTGAAGCCGCTCGGCTGGCCGGTGCTGCGCGGCGCCATCTCGCTCTTCGAGACGCTGTACCTCGGCATCACCGCGCTCAACTTCAGCGCCGACGAAGCGGCCCGCGAGGAGGAGAAGGACCGGCCGCCTGGCAAGGCCTCGGTCATGCACGGCTCGGTGCAGCTGCTGACCATCGTGCTCTCGGTGACGCTCGGCGTGTTCCTGTTCGTGGTGCTGCCCGCCAGGCTCACGGTCTGGCTCCGGTTCGACGGCCGCGTGGCCTTCGGGCTGGTGGACGGCCTGTTCCGCCTGCTCGCCTTCGTCGGCTATCTCCTGCTCATCAGTCAGTGGAAGGAGATGCGGCGCGTGCTGGGCTTCCACGGCGCCGAGCACAAGGCGATCCACGCGCTCGAGCGGCGCGCCCCGCTGAGCCCCGAGAGCGTGCAGTCGTTCTCGCGCCTCCACCCGCGCTGCGGCACCTCGTTCCTGTTCCTGGTCGTGGTGGTGAGCATCGTGGTGTTCACCTTCATCGGGAAGCCGCACGGCGTGGGCGGCCACCTGCTGCGGGTGGCGTGCATGCCGCTCATCGCGGGCGTGGCGTTCGAGTTCATCCGCCTCTCCGGCAAGTACGGCGACCGGCCGCTGGTCCGGTGGCTGGTGTGGCCGGGGCTCCAGTTCCAGCGCCTCACCACCCGCGAGCCCGACCTCGCCATGTGCGAGGTCGCGATCGCGGCGCTCGAGCGCGTGCGCGGCGACGAGGCGGTGGTGAAGCTCGAGCGTGCCGAGGCGCCGGCCGCGGCGGCCGAGGTCGCGTTCATCCAGTGAGGCCTGCGCCATGTGGGACGCGCTGAAGAAGGTCGAGGAGCGCCACGCCGAGCTCGAGCGGCTGCTCGGCGACCCGGAGGTGACGCGCGACCCGAAGCGGCTGCGCGACGTGGCCAGGGAGCGCGCGTCCCTCGAGCCCACCATGAAGGCGCTCGACGAGTACCGCCGCGTCACCGCGACCATCGCTGATGACGAACAGGCGGCGGCTTCCGGCGACGCGGAGCTGGCTGAGATGGCGCGCGCCGAGCTTCCCGAGCTGCACGCGCGCGCCGCGACGCTCGAGGCCGAGCTCAAGAAGCTGCTGCTGCCGCGTGACCCCGACGACGACAAGAACGTGATCGTCGAGATCCGCGCCGGCACGGGCGGGGACGAGGCCTCGCTGTTCGCCGCCGACCTCTGCCGCATGTACACGAAGGTCGCCGAGCGCCGCGGCTGGCGCCAGGAGATCATCAGCTCGAGTCCCTCCGAGGTGGGCGGGTTCAAGGAGATCATCTTCTCGCTCGAAGGCGAGTCCGTGTACCGGCTGATGAAGTACGAGAGCGGGGTCCACCGCGTGCAGCGCGTGCCCGACACCGAGGCCTCGGGACGCATCCATACCTCGGCCGCCACCGTGGCCGTGCTGCCCGAGGTCGAAGAGGTGGACGTCGAGATCCAGGAGAAGGACCTGCGCGTGGACGTCTACCGCGCCGGTGGCCCGGGCGGCCAGGGCGTGAACACCACCGACTCGGCGGTGCGCATCACCCACCTGCCGACCGGGCTGGTGGTGACCTGCCAGGACGAGCGCTCGCAGATCAAGAACCGCGCGAAGGCGCTCAAGGTGCTGCGCGCGCGGCTCTACGACGCGAAGCTGCAGGAGACGCAGGCCCGGTACGCGGCCCAGCGCAGGTCGCAGGTCTCGACCGGCGACCGCAGCGCCAAGATCCGCACCTACAACTTCCCGCAGAGCCGGGTGACCGACCACCGCATCAACTTCACCACGCACAACCTGCCCCAGGTGCTCGAGGGCGACCTCGCGGGGCTGTCCGAGGCGCTCGAGGCGGCCGACATCGCCGAGCGGCTGGAGGCGCTGGGGGTGGGGACCGAGTAGGCCGGCCCGGCACCGGCCCGCAGCGAGGGCCGAGCGCGTTGAGGCGCTGGGGACCGGGACCGAGTGGGCTGACGGCGCCCCCCACGCCGGGTCGGCGGCTCCGCCCACGCCGTTGACGCCCGCGCCCGGGCGTGGACAGTGCCGCGGCAAGAGGAG
>CAYHRW010000418.1:0-2207 GCA_964359105.1 uncultured bacterium | reverse complement strand
CGCGTGCCCCACACACATCTCTGGCCGCCCGGAGATCGTGTCATGCGTCGCATCCTGCTCCTCACCGTGCTCGCCGCGCTCGTGGCCGGCCTCGCCGCCTGGCCGCGGCATCTCATCTCCCGCCCCGCGGTCAATCCCGACTTCGTCCACTTCGAGAGCGCGCACGTGCACCCGGCGACGCTCACGCCGGGCGGCGGCCGGCTGCTCGTGGTGAACACGCCCGACGCGCGGCTCTCGGTCTTCGACGTGACCGGGGCGGCGCCGGTGCGCATCGCCGAGATCCCGGTGGGGATGGAGCCGGTGTCGGTGGCGTGCCTGAACGACTCGGTCGCCTGGGTGGTGAACCAGCTCTCCGACGACGTGAGCGTCGTGGACCTGAACCTGATGCACACGCGCGCCACCGTGCGCGCCGGCGACGAGCCGGCCGACGTGGTGTTCGCCGGAGCGCCCACCCGCGCGTACGTGAGCGTGTCCGGCGAGGACGTCGTGAAGGTCTACGACCCGGCGACCCCCGCGGCGCCGCTCGCGACCATCGCGATCCCGGGCCGCATGCCGCGCGCGCTGGCGAAGACCGCGGACGGCTCGAAGGTGTACGTCGCGGTGTTCGCGGGCGGCAACCGCACCACGGTGATGGCCGCGACGAAGTTCCCCGCCGACTCGATGCCCGCAGATCCCGACCTGCCGCGCGACCCGGGCCTGCCGAGTCCGCCGCCGCGCGTCGGGCTCATCGTCCAGCAGCAGAACGGCAGCTGGTACGACATGTACGGGAACCTGTGGAGCTCGAAGGTCAAGTACACCATGCCCGACAACGACGTGATCGAGATCACCACGTCCTCGGCCGCCGTGACGCGCACCTTCAGCGACGTGGGGACCATCAACTTCAACCTCGCGGTGAGCCCCCTCGACGGGCGCCTCGCGGTGGTGAACACGCAGGGCCGCGACCTGCTGCGCTTCGAGCCGCGGCTGGTCGGCTACCTGGTGGAGACCCAGGTGTCGTTCGCGCCGCCCGCGGGTCCGTTCGTCGTGCGCAAGCTCGACCCGCACATTGACTACTTCACGCTCCCCGGCACGCAGGCCGCGGCCGACTCGGCGATCGGCATCCCGACCGGGTGCGCCTACTCGGGCGACGGCCAGCGGCTCTACGTGACCTCGCTCGCCACCAACCGGATCGCGGTGGTGAATCCCTACGGTGGCGCGCTCAGCACGGTGAAGGCGCGGGTGCCGGCGGTGGCGGGCCCGACCGGCGTGGTGGTGGACGACGCGCGCGGCAGGCTCTACGTGGTGGGTCGCTTCCACAACCAGCTCCAGACCCTCTCGATCGCGAACTTCGCGCAGCTCGCGCTCGCCACCATCGGGTTCGATCCCACGCCCGACCCGATCGTCAACGGGCGCAAGTTCCTCTACGGCGGCTTCACCTCGGCCCACGGCGACCAGTCGTGCGCGACCTGCCACGTGTTCGGCGACACCGATCTCCTGGCGTGGGACCTGGGTGACCCGATCGGCGGCTTCGTCCCGCCGCCCAGCCCGAATCCGAACGGGCTGCATGGCTTCGATCCCATGAAGGGCCCGACGGTGACGCAGTCGCTGCGCGGGCTCACCAACACCGAGCCGTTCCACTGGCGCGGCGACCGCGCGAACCTCGCCGCGTTCAACGGCGCGTTCGCGACGCTGATGGGCCGCACCACCGTGCTTCCCGACAGCGAGATGAGCGCGTTCTCCGACTTCGTGATGGCGCTCGCCTACCCACCGAACCCGCGCCAGTACCTGGACGGCGCGCTCCCCGACGCGCCGCCGGGGCAGGCGAGCGCCGCCCGCGGGCAGACCTTCTTCAACACCTTCGTGATGGACTCGACCGGCCGCCGCTGCGTGGACTGCCACGGCGGGCCGGCGGGCACCAATCGCGCGGTGGTGTCGAGCAGCGTGACCGGCGATTCGCAGGACCTCAAGGTCCCGCACCTGCGCGCGCTCTACCGCAACGGCGGCTTCCGCGACAGCGCGGGCGCGGTGAACGCGCGCGGCGTCGCGTTCGCGCACGACGGCACCGCCGACAACCTGTTCGACTTCCTCAAAGCGCCGGGGCTCCACCAGGCGAGCGGCACCGACGCCGACCGCCGCGACCTCGAGGCGTTCCTGCTGGACTTCGACACCGGCATGGCGCCGGCGGTGGGCTGCCAGCTCACCTTCGACGGCACGAACAACTCCGACCC
>CAYHRW010000417.1:0-2230 GCA_964359105.1 uncultured bacterium | reverse complement strand
GGTGCGAGTCCGTTCCCGACGCCCCCCTCGAGGAGCGGGTGCGCGTCGCGCTGTCGTTCTTCGCGAGAGGTTCCCAGCGCCGAGCCGGGATGATACCTTGGCCGCGTGGCTTGTCCTCCTGAGGAAGGCGTCATCCGGTTCGAGGTCGAGCACGAGACCCGGCCGCTCGAAGAGCGCACGTTCGGCGAGACGGTCCGAACCTTGGCCGCCTGGCGCGAAGTGCTCGCGCGCCTGGGGCTCATCGGCCGGGATCCCGGGCGCTACGAGGGCTACGGCTACGGGAACGTGAGCGCGCGCGTCGGCCCCATGGGCGACGTGGGCCGCGGACAGCGGCGGTTCCTGGTCACCGGCACGCAGACCGGCGGGCGCGCCGACGTGACCCTCGCCGACTTCTGCCTGGTCCAACGCTACGACATCGCCCGCAACCAGGTGAAGAGCTGCGGGCTCGTCCCGCCCTCCTCGGAGTCGCTGACGCACGCGGCGATCTACGACATCGCCCCCGCGGCGCGGGTGGTGCTGCACGGCCACGCGCCCGAGATTTGGAAGAGAGCGCGCGCGCTGGGCCTCCCGGTCAGCCGTCCCGAGGCGCGCAACGGCACGCCCGCGATGGCGCTCGAGGTGCAGCGCCTCTACCGCGAGTCCACGCTGTCCGCCACCGGGATCCTCGCCATGGGCGGGCACGAGGACGGCGTGATCGCCTTCGGAGGCAGCGCCGGCGAGGCGGGCCAGGTCCTGGTGCGCCACCTGGCGCGCGCCCTGGAGCTGGCGTGAAGGTCCGCGGCCGGGACATGCGCGCGGCGTGGTGGGACGAGGACGGCATCCACTACATTGACCAGCGGGCGCTCCCGATGCGCGTCGAGATCGGCGTGGCGCGCACCGTCGAGGAGGCGGCGCGCGCCATCGAGGAGATGGCGGTGCGCGGCGCGCCCCTGATCGGGGTGTTCGCGGCCTACGGATTGGCGCTGGCCGCGCGGCGCGGCGCGGCGCTCGAAGCCGCGCATGCGCGGCTCTCGCGCACACGCCCGACCGCGCTCAACCTGTGGTCGGGGCTCGACGCGGTGCGCGCGGCCGCGCCCGATCCGGACGCGATGCTGGCCGCGGCCCGCGCCTTCGACGACGCCGGCATCGCGGCGGCCGAGGCCATCGGCACGCACGGGCTCGTGCTGTTCCGCCGCGGCACCCGCGTGCTCACCCACTGCAACGCCGGCTGGCTGGCGGTCCAGGACTGGGGCACCGCGCTCGCGCCGGTCTACAAGGCGGCGCGCGCCGGGCTGGAGCCGTTCGTCTACGTGAGCGAGACCCGGCCGCGGCTCCAGGGCGCCCGCCTCACCGCGTGGGAGCTGCAAGAGGAGGGCGTGGCGCACGCCGTGATCGTGGACAGCGCGGCGGCGCACCTGATCCAGCGCGGGCAGGTGGACCTGGTGCTCACCGGCGCCGACCGCGTCGCCGCCAACGGGGATGCCGTGAACAAGATCGGCACTTACTCCCGGGCGCTGGCCGCGCACGCGCACCGCGTGCCGTTCTACGTCGCGGCGCCGCTCAGCACGATCGACCGCGCGACCGCCACCGGCGCGGGCATCCCGATCGAGGAGCGATCGGAGGACGAGGTGCTGACGGTGGAGGGCGCGGACGCCTCGGGCGCGCTGGTGCGCGTGCGCGTGACGCCCGCGGGGACGCGGGCGCTCAACCCCGCCTTCGATGTCACGCCCCACCGGCTCATCACCGGCATCGTCACCGAGGTCGGCATCGTGCCGGCGACCGGCGAGGGGATCACCGAGGCATTCCGGCGCGCGGACCGCTGAAGGGTGGCGCAGCGCTCGGCCCATCCCGCCGGGGCACCCCGGGCTGTGCGGCGAGCCCGCTACCGGGTCACGACGAGCTTCAGCCGCGCCCTCGCCTCACCGGTCTCGAGGCTGCACAGGTAGATGCCATGCCTCAGGCCCGACGCGCGGAACGATGCCTGGTGCTCCCCGGCCGAAAGCTGCGTCCGGTCGAGGAGCGTGCGCACCGCGCGACCCTGGAGGTCGAACACCCGCAGCGTGACGGTCTCGGCGCGCGCGAGCCGGAAGCGCAGCGTGGCCTCGCGCCAGACCGGGTTGGGCGCGCCGCGCAGCTCGAGCGCGGCGGCGCGCCACGCCGGCGGCTCGACCCCGACCACGCTGGGGTCCACGATCCCCGCGACGTAGCTGTTGGGCTGCCACGAGATGTTGTAGAAGGAGCCGCCCGCGAA
>CAYHRW010000416.1:0-2246 GCA_964359105.1 uncultured bacterium | reverse complement strand
AGCTTTCTGGTATCCTCTCGGCTGTGACACAGACCACGCTGAGCAGCCAGGAAGCGACCTTCGCGGTGCGGCCCGTGCTGGACGTCACGCGGGTCGACGAGCACGACGTCGTCCACGTCGGGGCGACCCCGATCGCGTATTACCCGGCGGCCGACGTCACCACGCGGCGGCAGGTCATGGTGCAACTGGCGGAAGCCCGCACGATCCCCGGCGTGCACATCGCCGAGCGGTTCGGCGTCACGCCCGTCTACGTGAGCCAGTTGCGCGGGCGGTATCGGACCGGTGGCGGGGCGGCGCTGACCGCGCGGCGACCCGGGCCGAAGGGCCCGATGAAGGTGACGCCGCGACTGGTGGCCCGCGTGCGCGCACTGCGGGCGGGTGGGGACTCGCACCGGACGATCGCCAGGAAGCTGGCGGGGATCTCGCACGACACGGTTCGGCGGATCTTGCACGACGTCGCCGTGGAGCAACCCAGCCTGCCGGTGGTGGTGGCCGAGGAGGCGCGGGTCCCGCCCCAGGCCGCGGCCGCGGCGCCGGTGAGTGCCAGCGAGGCCGGCGTCGAACCGTTGCTGGCCCTCCCTGCCCCGACGGGCGACGACCGGGGGGCGGCCGGCGCGCCTGGCGGGTCGCTCGCCCACAAGGAGGCGGCCGGCGTCTCGGCGATCGCGACGAGTCCCGCCGTCACGCCCAGCCGCTATGCCGGCGCCATGCTGCTGCACGTGGCGCTCGCGCAACTCGGCTTGTGGCAGGTGTTCGTGGACCTGGGTGCGCAGCTGGGGCACACCGCGCTCGGCGTGGCGCAGGTGGTCGGGACCGTGGCCGTAGGCTTTGCCCTGCGATTGGGCTCGATCGAAGGCTTCAAGACGGCGCTCAAGCGCGACTTCGGGGCGCTGCTCGGGCTCGAGGCGGTGCCCAGTGTCCAGACGCTGCGCACGCACGTCCGGGCGCTCGCCGAGAGCGTCGCGCCGGAGGCGGTGATGCGGGCGTTGCTGCGCGCTCTCGTGCAGCTCGAACCGGTCTGGGAGGGGGCGTACTACATCGACGGCCACTTCTCGCCGTACGCGGGCCAGGCGCCGGTCGCGAAAGGCTGGAACGCGACGCGCCGGTTGGTGGAGCCGGGGCACACCGATGTCCATGTGCACGATGCGACCGGCCGTGCGCTCTTCTTCCTGAACCGGCCGCTCAACGACGCGCTGGCCACGGTCCTGCCGGGGATCGTCGCCGAGATCAAGGCGGTGGTCGGCGACCAGCCCTTCCTCCTCGTCTTCGATCGCGGGGGCTACAGCGGCCCGGCCTTCCGGGCGCTGACCGCGCAGGGCGTCGGCTTTCTCACGTACTTGAAAGGGCGCAAGGCGCGTCGCCGGTTTCCGGCGGATCGCTTCGGCCGCCGCTGGTGGGCGATGGACGACCCGGCGGGGATTGGGGGACGCCACCGCCACGTCTATCGCGTGTACGAGCGGAGCACGCGCGTCACCGGGACGGGGCTCGTGCGCACGCTGGTGGTGAAGGACGGTGAGGCCCAAGTGCCGGTCCTCACGAACCGGGCCGAGCTGCCGGCGGCCAAAGCGGTCCACCTGCTGCGCATGCGGTGGCGCCAGGAAAACAGCTTCAAGTACCTGTCGACGCATTACGGCATCGAGCAGATCATCCAGTACGGCGCCACCCGGGTCCCCGATACCCGTCTCGTCAAGAATCCCGCTCGGGCACGCCTGCACCGGCAGATCGCGGCGCTCCAGGCGACGCTGGTCTTCCAGGAAGCGGATGTGGGGCAGGCGGTCGTCGCCGGCGCGTCGGCGAGCCAGGCCGCCACGCCGAAGACGCGGCGGGCGATGCACGCGATCGAGCAACGCCTCGTGCGGTTGGAGCATCGGCTCAAGCAGACCCCTGCGAAGGTGCCGGCCCGCCGGGTCCCCGGTCGAAAGCGGCAGCGGGCCACGCTCAAGAGCGACCGGCACGATCTGGTGACGGCCGTCAAGCTGGCCACGTACAACGCGGAACGGTTGTTGGCCCGGCGGTTCTTTCGCCACTACGAGGATCCGCGCGACTGGCTGACGACCTTCCGGTCCTTGCTCCACCTGAGCGGCACGCTCAGCCAGCTGCCCAACGGGACGATCGACGTGGCACTCCGACCGCCCGACACGCCGCGCGTGCGGCACGCGCTGGAGGCGTTCCTCGGAGAGCTCAATGCCGCCACACCGAAGATGTTCGGCACCGGACCGGTGTTGCATTTTCGGGTCACGAGCCGC
>CAYHRW010000415.1:0-2250 GCA_964359105.1 uncultured bacterium | reverse complement strand
TTCACGATCGACACCTTCGCGACCGCCGAGGAGGCCTGGCGCTGGCTGCAGCGCGGCGAGAGCGATCTGGTGATCTCGGATCTCCGCCTGCCCGGCATGAGCGGCCTCGATCTCGCCAGGAAGCTGGCGCGCGGGCGCCACGCCCAGCCGGTGATCATCGTCACCGCGTACGGCGGCCCCGAGACCCAGCGCGAGCTCCAGCGCGCCGGCGTCTTCGACTGCTTCTCCAAGCCGTTCCGCATCGACCAGCTCCGCAACTCCGTGCGGCGCGCGCTCGCGGAAACCCCCAGGCGCGCGAAGCCGCGTCGGCGGGCCGCATGAAGCGCCGCGGACCTGCGGTGCGCTCCGCGACCGACGCGCGCCGCTGCCTGGCGCGCGCGCTGGGCCGCTGCGCGGCGCGCGAGCGCGTGCTGCTCGCGCTGATCCTGTTCGAGCGCCTGACCTTCGCCGAGGCCGCCGATGCGCTGGGCGTGCCGGTGCGGCGCATCAGCCGTCTCTACGCCCTGCTACTCTCCGACCTGCGCGGTGCGCTCGCCGGCCAGCGGGCACCCGCCGCAGGCGGGTCGCGCGTCGCCCGTCCCCGCCAGGCCGCGCCGGCCGCGCGCCTCCGGAGGGCTTCGTGATGCGCCACGCTCCGCTCACCCCCGGCTCCGATCCCTTCCGTCCGCTGCCCGCCACGCCCGGCGCGCGCCTCGACGGCGCGCACGCCGCGCTCGCCTCGCTGCGCGCCGAGGAGCGGCGCCTCGAACGCCTCGGTCTCACCGGGCCGCTGGGGCGCTGCCGCGAGCAGATCCGCTACTGGGAGTTCCTCGCCGCGCTGTTCGCCCTGCCCGCCGGTGCCGCGACCGTGCGCCGCTGCGCCCGCGGGAGCCGCTGATGCCGCCTCGCATGCCGTCCGAGCCGCGGCGCCCCGTGGGACGCACGCGGGGGGAGTCCGCGCCCGCCGGCGGCGCCCGCCGCGGCCGCACCCCGGAGGAGCGCACTCCGCCGCTGCGCGTGATGCCGGGGCGGGGCCGCCCGGGCAGCGTCGCCGCCGCGGACCATCCGGCGCACTGGACGCGCCCGCGCGGGCGAACCGTCGTGGTGGCGAGCGGCAAGGGCGGTGTGGGGAAGAGCAACCTGTGCGCGAACCTCGCGGTCGCCCTGGGCGAAGCGGGCGCGCGCGTGCTGCTTCTGGACGGCGACCTCTCGCAGGCGAGCCTCGACCTGCTGCTCGGCCTGCATCCGCGCTACGACCTGCAGCACGTGCTGTCGGGCGAGAAGACGCTCGAGGAGATCGTGGTCGCGGGGCCGCGCGGCGTGAAGCTCATCCCCGCGGCCTCCGGCGTGCCCGGGCTGGCCGACCTGGACGACTACCGGCGCGAGTGCCTGCTGCGCGGGCTCGGCACGCTCGACGGCGAGGCCGACATCGTGCTGATGGACACCGCCTCCGGCGTGTCGCGCCAGGTCACCTCGTTCTGCCTCGCGGCCGACGACGTGCTCGTGGTGACGACGCCCGAGATGCCCGCGTTCGCCGACGCCTACGGGCTCATCAAGCTGCTCCAGGGGCAGGGCCTCAGGAAGGCCCCGCACCTGCTGGTGAACCAGGCCGCCAGCCCCGAGGAGGCCGAGGAGACCGCGCACCGCATCCGGCTGGTCGCGCGCCGCTTCCTGCGGCTCGAGATCGAGACCTGGGGCCACGTGCCCGAGGACGCCGCGGTGCCGCGCGCGGTGCGCCGCCAGGAGCCCGTGGTGACCGCGTTCCCCCAGTCGCCGGCTGCGGCGGCCTATCGCGCGCTGGCCGCGCGGCTGTGGCAGCCCGCACCGGACCCGTCGCTCGATGAGCACTCCGACCCCGCGTACCCGCCCGCCGGCGTGCGCGGGGGCCGTCAACGCCTGGAAGCCTGAGGAGGCGACTCCCATGCCACGCCCCGCTGCCGCCACCACGCTCGCCCGATCCACGCCGGCCCTCCGCGTCACCGGTCGCCGCCCCGCCGCGAACCCCGCGCCCGCGCGCACGCCCGCACCGGGCCGCGCGCCGGGCCGTGGCGCGCCGCGCCTGGTGCCGCCGCCCGCGGCGCCCACCCCGGTGACCTACTCCAAGGAGGACCTGCTCGCGCGTTTCGCGCCGCTGGTGCGGCACGTGGTGGAGCGGGTGGCGGCGAACCTGCCGCGCAACGTGGACCACGAGGACCTCTACTCGGCGGGCGTGCTGGGACTGCTCGACGCGCACGCCAAGTTCGACACCGGCAAGGGCGTCAAGTTCGAGAC
>CAYHRW010000414.1:0-2257 GCA_964359105.1 uncultured bacterium | reverse complement strand
GCCGCACCGCGCCGCTTGTTCTCCCGCTCCTTCTTCGCGCGCCGGCGATGATCGCGCAACCACTCCACCGCTCCCGGCGTCCCCTCCCACATCCCCACCAGCTCCGAGGCCGCGATCATCGCCTCGTCCTCGCCACCGAGGCTGTAGTGATCCGGCAAGTCCGCGGGAAGCTCGGCGCTCCCGGCCAGGTACTTCACTACGTGCGGATTGGCGCGGACCGCCGCGGCGAGTGCATGCCGAGACGGCTCCCCGTCCCCCGTGCGGCGGTACTGGATGAGCGCCCGCGCGAAAGCCACGAGCGCCGAGACATCATCCTCAAAGGCCGCGAGCACCTGCGCGCGTCCTCGTCGCGGCCCAGCTCGAGGAGGCGGGGCACCACCACGAAGCGCACGCCCTGGTTGTCGCCGGGGTTGAGCCTGAGCAGCTCCCTCCAGTGCTCGATCGCCTCGTCGCGCCGCCCGGCGTCCCACAGGCACTCGGCGTACCCGTTCCGCGCCCGCATGTACGGCCGCGTCTCCACCATTCTCCAGAAGTGACCGATGTCGTTCGTGAACGGTTCCGGCCCGAGCGTGCGCTCGGCCGCGGCCATCGCCTCGCGGTAGAACCGGGTGCGCCGCTCAAGGTCGGGCATCCCCTCGGCCCGCAGCACGAGCGCATCCGCGCAATCGGGCCAGATGCGCAGCGCCTCCCGGGCGAGCTTCATGCGCATGCGTCCTTCGGCCTCGAGCGCCCCGTAGAAAAGCTCCTGGGCTCGCTCGGCCGGCGTGCTGGCGGGCGCATGCACTGGAACTTTGCCGCCCTGCGAGGCGAGGAACGCGTTCACTTCCCCAATGTTCTCGAACTCGCGGCTGGAGATGAGGCGCTGCACGTCGATCAGCGTGCGCTCCATGATGCGGCGATCGGGCAGGTCGCGCCGGCCGCCACCGGCACCGCGCTTCCGGGGGGGCTCGAGCAGTGCCGGGATCGCGAGCTCCATCGTGCGTTCCCCGTCGTGGGTGGGCACGGTCTTCGACCAGCGCCCGCCGTCGAGATCGTCCTCGGTGGTTTCGGCGAGCGCGCGCAGGAGCCCCTCGGCGAAGGTCAGCGTCCCGGCATCCGCGCGGCCGTGAGGCTTACCCGGGATGAACCGCGCGAAGAAGGGATACGCCGTCTCCCCCGCGACGGGGAGCCGCTCCGTGTCCCACAGCTCGGCATCTGCAATCGGCAGGTTGTGCGCTGGATCGAAGGTGAGAAACCAGCGTGGGGTTCGCGCCACCTCGCGCATCGGCAACTCGCTCGTCACCAGCCGCCGGTGGTCCCGCTCGGAACTGTAGAAGCCGATGCCGAATTCCCTGCCGCCGGCGCCCAGCACGGTCAGCCATCGCAGCCCCGCGTCTGGAATGGGGGAGTCCACCCGCACGAGATCCCGGTCGGTCAGGTGATTCCAGGGAGCAGCGCGGTGGAAGGCGGCCGCGGCCTCGGCGAAGCCGAGCAAGCGCGGTGCGTCCACGCCCGGCCCGTCATAGAGCCGATCCTCGCCACCCCCGGAACCGAGGTGGCGTGCCATATCTGCCACGACCTCGTCCACCAGGTCGAGCCGCTCGACGACGCCCCACGCGATCCCGGCCGCCTCGAGTGCGGGCGCCAGGGCCTCCGCGAGCGCCGAGTCCTTGAACTCGATCCGGCTGGGCCGGTAGCGCACGCCCGGCAGCTCCGCCAGGCTCACGATGGCGGCCAGCGCGGCCGCCTCGACTGGCTCGTCCGGCCTCAGCGGATCACCGGAGCCGACGAGACCAGTCGTCGCGCTTCGGCACAGAACCACCCGTGGTGTGAACGGCGGGCGGTTCTCTTCCTCCACCCGCAGGGGCATCGCCGCGAGCCCGAGCTGCCAGGCGTCCTCGCGCACCGGCATGGATCTCAGCCGCCCGAGGTTGACATCGAGCATCACCGTCATGGCTTGACACCTCTCCTGGGGGCCCCCAGCGCTTCAGGGGCTTCCGTCGCGAGGCCGGGAGACACCATCGTTCTCGAGGCCGACCGTCCTCGAATCGCAGGCCCTCGCCTTGCCACCTGGCGATGCCGTCTCGCGAGGCGGGCCAATCTATCAGCGCGCTCGGGGCGCGAGCAAGCGCTCGAAGCGAAACAGACCCCGCGCGAGGCGGGAGCGCGCTCTCCGCTCCTCACCCCACCACCTCCCGCACCGCACGCACGTGCTCGGGCGTCGTGCCGCAGCAGCCGCCGACGATCGCCACGCCCAGCTTCACCAGCGCCTTCGCCT
>CAYHRW010000413.1:0-2281 GCA_964359105.1 uncultured bacterium | reverse complement strand
CGCCGACCCGGTGTGGAAATAATCGAGCCGCAGCGTCGCCGGCGTGGCGAGCAGGAAACAGAGAAGAGCTGGGACCACGAACTCCATTATGAGAGATCCGCCCCGATAGCGAGCAGCGTCCGCGGGAGCAAATCGAAATCATCGGGCCGCGAACGGTGGTTGACGTTGGCCATGCGAAGCGCGAACCGCCCTCGCAGGATGGTCGAGGACAGCACGGCGATGCCCGACTCCTGCAGGCGCAGTAGCAGCTCTTCGTTGACGGCGTCGAGGCGCGCGGCGGGCACGCGCCGCGGCGGAGGGCCCGCGGCGCGGATGGCAGGGCGGGGGCGGGGGCTCTGGCCCGGCTCACCCAGCGGGGTGGGGGATTCCCCGCGGAGGGCCGGGGCGCGCCCCGCTCAGGCGCGCGTGGGGTCCGCGCCGTCCGCGGAGCCGGCCAGCGCGCCGGCCGGGATCACGCCCGGGTCGGCGAGCCGCTCGGCGAAGTGACAGGCGGTCCGGTGGCCGGGCCCGACCTCGCGCAGCGGCGGCTCCTCGCGCGCGCACACGTCCTGCGCGAGGAAGCAGCGCGGGTGGAAGCGGCACCCCGCTGGTGGGTGCGCGGGGCTCGGCACGTCGCCCTTCAGGACGATGCGGGCGCGGCGGCGCGCCGGATCGAGCGCCGGGATGGCCGAGAGCAGCGAGACGGTGTAGGGGTGGCGCGGGGCGCGGTAGAGCATCTCGCTCCCGGCCAGCTCGACGATCTTCCCCAGGTACATGACCGCCACGCGGTCGCTGATGTGCTCGACCACCGAAAGGTCGTGGGCCACGAACAGGTAGGTGAGCCCCATGCGCTGCTGGAGGTCGCGCAGCAGGTTGACGATCTGCGCCTGGATCGAGACGTCGAGCGCCGAGACCGGCTCGTCGGCCACGATCAGGCGCGGACTCACCGCCAGCGCGCGCGCCACGCCGATCCTCTGGCGCTGTCCGCCCGAGAACTCGTGCGGGTAGCGCCGCGCGTGGTCCGGCGCCAGGCCCACGAGCTGGAGCAGCTCGGCGACCCGCTGGCGCGCCGCCGCCCCGCGCGCGATGCGATGGATCGCCAGCGCTTCCATGAGCATGCTCCCCACCGTGAGGCGCGGGTTCAGGCTCGAGTAGGGGTCCTGGAAGACGACCTGCATCTCGCGCCTGAGCGCCCGCAGCTCGCGGCGCGGGAGATGCGTGACGTCGCGTCCGGCGAAGTGGATGCTCCCCGCGGTGGGCTCAACCAGTCGCAGGATGCAGCGCCCGGTCGTGGTCTTGCCGCAGCCGCTCTCCCCCACCAGCCCCAGCACCTCGCCGGCGTGGACCTCGAAGGACACCCCGTCCACCGCCCGCACCTGGCCGACGATGCGCGAGAGCAGGCCGCGCCGGATCGGGAAGTGCTTGCGGAGCCCGCGCACCTCCAGCAGCGGCTCAGGCACCGGAGGCCTCCTTCCCCGCCACCGGGTCGAGCGTGCCCGCGGCGATCTCGCCGGCGCGCCAGCAGCGCGCCAGGTGCCCGCCGTCGAAGTCGGCGAGCGGCGGGTCCGCGGTGCGGCAGCGCTCCTCGGCCACCGGGCAGCGCGGGTGGAAGCGGCACGCCAGCGGGAACCGCGCCGGGTTCGGCACGCTGCCGGGGATGACGCGCAGCGGCTCGCGGCGCGCGCCGAGCCGCGGGAGCGAGGCGAGCAGCCCGGCGGTGTAGGGATGGCGCGTGCGCCGGAACGCGTCCGCCGCGTCGCACGCCTCCACCACCTGGCCGGCGTACATCACCGCCACGCGGTCGGCGGTCTCGGCCACCACGCCCAGGTCGTGGGTGATGAGCAGCACGGCCATGCCGAGCTCCTGCTGGAGGCGCTTCAGGAGCTCGAGGATCTGCGCCTGGATCGTGACGTCGAGCGCGGTGGTGGGCTCGTCGGCGATGAGCAGCGATGGCCGGCACGCCAGCGCCATCGCGATCATGACGCGCTGGCGCATGCCGCCCGACATCTGGTGCGGGTACTCGTCCACGCGCTGTTCGGGCGACGGAATCCCCACGAGCTGAAGCATCTCGATCGTGCGCGCGCGCGCCGCCCGGCGGCCAGCCTTCTCGTGGAGCACAATCGCCTCGGCGATCTGCTCGCCGCACGTGTAGACCGGATTCAAGGAGGTCATGGGCTCCTGGAAGATCATCGAGATCTCCTTGCCCCGGATGGCGCGCATCTCCGATTCCGAGACGGCGAGCAGGTCCCGGCCCCGGAAGCGGACCGAGCCGCCGACGATGCGGCCAGGCGGTGAGGCCACC
>CAYHRW010000412.1:0-2284 GCA_964359105.1 uncultured bacterium | reverse complement strand
ACGCCCGCTCCATCCACGCGAACGAAGGAAGGGTTGACACAGGGTGTCTCACGCCTGCGCCCCGGTTTCGAGCGCGAGCCGGACGCCGGCGGCGACGCGCGCGCCGCGCGCCCACTCGGCCGCGGTCATCTCGCCGCGCCCTTCCGGCTTCACGCGCTCGAGCACCAGCACGCCGGGAGCGCACGCCACCATCACGCCCTGGTGCGTCACCGCCAGCACCGTCCCCGCGTCCTCCTTCACCGCCAGAGCGTGGTGCGGCCACGCGCGCGTCACCAGCAGGCGCCGGCCCTCGAAGCCGGTGGTGGCGCCGGGCCACGGCGTCACCGCGCGCTGGCGGTTCCACACCGTCACGGCGTCGTGCCGCCAGTCCATGAGCCCGTCGGACTTGGCGAGCTTGCGCGCGTACGAACCGGCTGAGCGGTCCTGCGGGCGGCGCGGCGCGCGGCCCACGTGCGCCAGCAGCAGGCTCTCGGCCAGCAGCGGCGCGCCCAGCCCGGCGAGCTTCGCGGCCAGCGTGCCCGCGTGGTCGGCGGCCTCGATGGCGAGCCAGCGCTGCAGCACGCAGTCGCCGGTGTCGATGTCCTCGTCCATGAACAGCGTGGTCACGCCGGTCCACGCGCGGCCCTCCCACAGCGCGCGCTGCACCGGCGAGGCGCCGCGGTACTCGGGGAGCATCGAGCCGTGCAGGTTGATGCTGCCGAGCCGCGGCACCGCCAGCAGCGCGGGCGAGAGGATGGCGCCGAACGCCACCACCGCGAACAGGTCGGGCGCGAGCGCGGCCAGTGACGCGCGCACCTCGTCGGCGCGCATGTCGGCGGGCTTCACCACCGCGAGCCCGAGCCGCGCGGCCTCCGCGGCCACCGGTGACTCGGCCAGCTCGCGGCCCCGGCCGCGCGGCCGGTCGGGCTGCGTCACCACCGCGGCCACCTCGCAGGCGCCGGCCACCGCCTTCAGCGCGGGCACCGAGAACTCCGGCGTGCCCATGAACACCACGCGCGGGCGGCTCAGCACGGTTCTCCCGCGGCCGGCGGGCTGTAGTCGTCGGGCAGCTCACCGCGCGCCAGCGCTTCGAGCTGGCGCCTGAGGAACTGCCGCCGCAGCGGCATCAGCCGGTCCACGAACAGCACGCCGTCCAGGTGGTCCACCTCGTGCTGGATGGCGCGCGCCAGATAGCCGTCGGCCTCGATCTCCACGGGCTCGCCGAGCTCGTCGAGCCCGGTGATCCGGATGGACTGCGAGCGCGTCACGTCCTCCCACACGCCGGGGATCGAGAGGCAGCCCTCCTCGGCGCGCTGCGAGCCGGAGCGGCTCACGATCACCGGGTCCACCAGCACGAACGCCGCGCGTTCCTCGTCGTCGAGCGGCACGTCCACCACGAACACGCGCTGGAGCACGCCGACCTGGTTCGCGGCCAGGCCCGCGCCGCTGCAGGCCTTCATGGTGTCCCGCAGGTCCTGCACCAGCCGGCGCAGGGTCTCGTCCGGTGCGCCGACCTCGGCCGCGCGCGTGCGCAGCGCCGGGTCGCCGTAGATGCGGACCGGACGGATGCTCACTTCCCGGGCTCCGCCACCACCTGGACCACCGAGCTCTTCACGAACTCCACCTTGACGTCCTCGGCGATGCGCAGCACGACCCTGGCGTCGTCGAGCCCCACCACGGTGCCGACGATCCCGCCGGAGGTGACCACCTTGTCGCCCTTCTTGACCGCGGCGATCATCTTCTTGAGCTTCTTCGCCTGCTGCTGCTGCGGGCGGATCAGCAGGAAGTAGAGGATCAGGAAGATCGGCACGAACTGCAGCATCTGCAGGATCATCGTGAGCGTGGGGTTGGGCGAGCTGCCAGCGTTCGCCCCCTGCGCCAGTGCGTCGGTCACCTGGAACATTCGGTCGTCCTCGGGGTCGTGTGGGCCGGCCGCGCTGGTGCGGGCCGGGAGAAGGCGTTCACCGCGCGCCGCCCGTCCCGGGGATCGGGTCGGAATCGCGCGCCAGCGTGGCGCCGCTGTGATACCTGCTCAGGAACTCCTCGCGGAACGCCGCATAGCGCCCCTCGAGCACCGCCGCCCGCGCGCGCCGCGCGAGCCCGATCATGTGATGCACCGCGTGCAGCGAGCAGAGCCGCATGCCGAGCAGCTCGCCCGCGGCGAACAGATGCCGGATGTAGGCCCGCGAGAACCGCGCGCAGGTGTAACAGTCGCACGCCGGGTCGAGCGGCCGCCGGTCGCGCGCGTACGCCGCGTTCTTCACCACCAGCCGCCCGGTCGAGATGAACACCGTCCCGCGCCGGG
>CAYHRW010000411.1:0-2294 GCA_964359105.1 uncultured bacterium | reverse complement strand
CGCGACATCAGGGAATTCCAGTACCAGGTGAACTCGGGCTCCTGGACCGGGTCCACCCCGCTGGACGGGGCGTGGGACGAGCGCCGCGAGCATTTCCAGTTCGTGCCGCTGCTCTCCGAGGGCACGAACACCATCCTCATCCGCGCCCGGGCGGCGCTGGGCTCGGGCGGCCTCGGTCCGTGGACGCCCTGCCCGGAGACGCTCGTCGTCGTCCGCGACACCCAGGCACCGGCGATCGCCGGCCTCAGGAGCTCGACGCACACGGCCGACGCATGCAGCCAGACGTCCAAGATCGTGCTGTCGTGGGGCCAGGCGAGCGATGCCAGCGGCGTGATGGGGTACAGCTGGACGTTCGACCAGAGCGCCGCCACCTCCCCCGATGGGGTGGTAGAGGCGCCGGGGGGCACCACCAGCCGGACCGAGACCGCGACCGGCGACGGCGACTGGTACTTCCACATCCGCGTGATGGACAAGCTCGGGAACGCCGGGCCGGTCTCCCACTTCCACTTCGTGCGCGACACCACGCCTCCCGACGCCCCGGTGGTGACGAGCAGCACGCACCCCGGCCCGGACACGCCCGTGGACCGCTCGGACGCGAGCTTCTCGTGGACCCCGCTCAGCGGAGGCACGTGCGGCGCCGTCCGCTACACCTGGAAATTCAACCAGGACTCGACCGGGGATGCGTCGAACACGGACGCGGGCCTCAGCTCCCAGACCAGCGTCACCGAGAACATCCCGCCGCTGGAGGACGGCGCCTGGTACCTGCACGTGCGCGCCCGGGACGCCACCGGTAACTGGGGCCCGACTGCGATCCGCAAGATCACGGTGGCGCGCCGCGGCCCGGCGGCGCCGGTGGTGAGCAGCCCTTCGCACGCCGTTCCGACGAAGTGGTACTCGGCCGCCGATCTCCAGCTCAGCTGGACGCTTAACGACGCGACCGTCACGGGCTACAGCTACGTCTTCGGGACCTACGCGGGGCAGGACGCCGGGCAGCTCGACGAGGGGCCGGGCACGGCACTCCCCGACGGGCTGTTCGACGACAACGTGAGCGGTGTCTACTACTTCAACATCCGTGCGATCAACACGAACCAGGTGTGGGGCGATCAGGCCCAGTTCCGCGTCCAGGTGGACCGCGATCCGCCCACGGATCCCTTCAACCCGGATTTCAACCTCAAGTCGCCGAGCCACAATCTCGCGATCGGGCACATCAACTGCCAGCAGTCTCCCAACGACGTCGTGACCGTGACCTGGAACACCGACGACTCGCAGGGTGGCGTGTACCAGCCCTGGACCGACGACCACTCGGGGCTCGCCGGTTACTCGTTCCTCTGGGACCACGCCGCCGCCACCGTGCCCGACTCGATCGTGGAGGTCGGGCCGCAGGTGAACAGCACACAGAGCGCGGCGCTCGCCAACGGGAACGACTGGTACTTCCACATCCGCGCCGTGGACCGCGCCGCCGACATCCCCAACGCCTCGGGCGTCGCCCACATCGGGCCCTTCTACATCGACGTGAGCCCGCCGACCGAGCCGGCCGGGTTCTGGGCCACCGCGGGCAGCGGCTACGTCTACCTGAGCTGGACCGCCAACGGCGAGCCCGACCTCGCCGGCTACCGGCTCGAGCGCGGACCCACCAGCACCGGTCCGTGGAGCGCAATCGGCAACCCGACCAAGCTGCAGACCAGCTACACGGACCAGGACGTCCTGAACGGCGAGACCTACTGGTACCGGCTGAAGGCGAAGGACGCGTGCCAGTACAGCGCCGCGGCGGGGCCGCGGCGGGCCGACCCCGAGTACGTCTCCGCGGGCCGCGGCACGCGCTTCACGCTCGCGACCCTGGTGGACAGCTCGAAGGGTGGAGTGCGCTGGGTCAGTGGCAGCGAGTACTCGATGCACGGCACGGTCACCATCGTCTCGGGCGACTCGCTCCTGATCCAGGGCGCGAAGACGCTGCGCTCGGCGGACTCCACCGGGACGAAGACGCTCCTCGTCCGCGGCCAGTTCACGGCACGCTGGGCGGCGGGGCAGGGGCGCCCCCAGTTCCTGGCCAACTCGCTTTCGCAGCCCTGGGGCGGCATCCGCCTCGACTACCCGGGCGCGGCCTCGCTCGCCCCCGCCTCGCTGATCGACTCCGTCTACGTGAGTGGCGCCACCACCGGCATCGAGTGGGTCGGCGGCGGCCCGCTGATCAAGCGCGCGACCGTGGTGGGCAGCCGCGGGAACGGCATCCGCACGGTGACGCCGCCGGGAGCTCCCGTCGCGATCGACTCGAGCTACGTCCTCTTCAACGCCGG
>CAYHRW010000410.1:0-2295 GCA_964359105.1 uncultured bacterium | reverse complement strand
CTCGAAGGCCTTGAGCGCGTACTCGTCGTAGGCGGTCACGAACACCACCGCCGGCTGCCGTTCGAGCAGCTCGAGCACCTCGAAGCCGTCGAGCTTGGGCATCTGCACGTCGAGCAGCACCAGGTCGGGCGCCAGCTCGCCGATCACCTTCACCGCCTCGAAGCCGTTCGTGCACTCGCCCACCACCGCGACGTCGGCGTGGGCACCCAGGTACTCGTGCAGCAGCGCGCGCGCCGGGGCCTCGTCGTCCACGATCACGGTGCGGATCACCCGCGCCTCAGACGCCATCGCCGTCCTCCACCGCGGGCAGCGTGAGCACCACGCGGAAGCGCTGCTCCTCGCGGAACACGTCCACGCGCGTCGCGCGCGGGTCGAGCGCCTCGAGCCGCTGCCGCACGTTGTCGAGCCCCAGCCCCGCGCCGCGCCGGGGTGGCGCCGCGGGATCGAACGGGTTCTCGACCGCGACCTCGAGCGCGCCGCCGCGGCGCCGCGCCTCGATCCTCACGACCCCGCCCTCCACGCGGTCCGCCACCCCGTGCTTGACCGCGTTCTCGATCAGCGGCTGGATCAGGAGCGGCGGCACCAGGCAGCGCTCGGCCGCGGGCTCCACCTGTTTCTCGAAGCCGAGCCGCGCGCCGAAGCGCACCTGCTCGATGGAAAGATAACGCTCCGCGAGCGCCAGCTCCTCGCCCAGCGCTACGCGGGCGCGCCCGCCCAGCGCCAGGCTGGTGCGCAGGAAGTCGCCGAGCAGCCCGCACATGCGCCGCGCCGCCTCGGGATCGGGCGCGGTCAAGGCGCTGATCGAGTTGAGGCTGTTGAACAGGAAGTGCGGGTTCAACTGGGCCCGCAGCGCCCGCAGCTCGGCCTCGCGCGCCGTCACCTGGGTTTCCAGCACACGGCGCTCGGCGGCGCGCGCCGACTCGAAGGCGAGCACGAAGTAGTGGACCACGATGGACTGGGCGTAGAGCGCGATCCCGGCCGCGAACAGCACCGCGAGATCGCGCAGGATCCCGGCGCGGTCGGGGCCGACGTGCGCGGCGCGCGCCAGCAGCACCGCCCACAGCGCGCCGAGCCCGACCCACACCGCGCTCGACTGGAGCGCGGCGCCCGCCAGGCTGCCGAGGAGCTGGAGCGCCGGCGTGGTCGCGGGCGGATGCGCGCGGCACACGTACCACGCCGAGAGGCAGATGGACGCGTAGACCAGCGTGAGCGGCCCGACGAAGAGCAGCGCCGCCGAGAACGGCCGCGGCTCCAGCAGCACAAGGAGCCCGGCGAGCAGCAGCCCGATCCCCAGGAAGAAGACCAGGTAGAGCGACATCCGCAGACGGCCGGTGAGCAGCGGATGCATGGGCTAGTTCTTGACCTCGACTCCGCCCATCACGATCAGACCCTTGAGGACGAGCGTGCCGCGCACCTCGCCGGTGGGCGCCTTCGTCGCGTCTTCGATGCCGCCCATGAAGGGGAAGGCCTCGTTCGAGACCCTCCAGTCCTCGGGCACGCGGATGTCCACGCCGCCCCACCATACCAGCAGGTCAACGACCGCGGAGCCGGCGGGCATCTTCGCCGCGCGCAGGTCGATCTCGTGCCCGCCCATGACGGCGGTGACGTCGCCGCCGCGGAAGTCCTGGGAGACGACCTTGCGGACGCTGCCCGACCACAGCGCGAAGGCGCTGAGCGTGGACGAGACCTCCTCACCGGGCACCCCGCCCGCGGCCGCGGTGCGCGAGCGCCGCAGCGCGCCGCCCACCATCGAGGCGCCGAGCCCGACCAGCAGGAGCGGCCACAGGTCCCAGAATCCGAGCCGCACGTAGCCGAGCGAATGGAGCAGCAGCCACACGCCCACCAGCGTGAACAGTGCTCCGGTCACGATGATCTGGCGGCAGCAGAAGCCGGTGAGCCGCGTCACGCCGTACGCGATCAGCGCCAGCGGCCACCAGCGCAGGATCTCGCCGGCGTCCGCCATACCGAGGTTGTCGAGCGTGAACAGCACACCCATCACGATGACGACGAGGCCGAGCACCAGCCGGCCGGTCACGGGAACGCGCGGCTCAGGCATGGTGGAACCCCCGTCGCAGCAGCGCCCCGGGGTATGGCAGGAGCACCGCCGCGCCGAGCACCGTCCACACGATCAGCGCCGCCGGGGTCCCCGGCCAGCCCTGCGTCACCAGCAGCCGTCCCGCGCGCAGCAGCGCGCGCGCCACCACGAACACCTCAGGGATTCGGTGCCCGTACGTGCCGGCCAGCAGCACCAGGTTGATCACCACGAGCCACGCGAGCGACGTGGCCAGCACCGCG
>CAYHRW010000409.1:0-2317 GCA_964359105.1 uncultured bacterium | reverse complement strand
CAGCCGGATCCCCGCCATCTCCAGCACGTACCGCTCGGCCGCCTCGTAGGACACCGTCGACGCCGCCAGCGCCGCCACCCCCGCGCAGGCGGGCGTCAGGTGCTGCGGCGTCAGGTGGAAAAGCTCCGCCAACGTCCCCACGACGCGCCCGCAATCGCCGCAGGCGCCGGTGAACTGCCGCGCGGTGACGGACCCCAACAGGGTCATGATCGTCACGGGCTTGGCTCCTTTCGAGTGGAGCCGGCCCATGCAGCGCCCTCCACCCTCCCGCGCATGTCCGCGTTGTCGCACGATCGCCCGCAACTTTTCGTCCATCTCCTCCAAGGTCCGACCCAGCAACCGGCTTCCAACGTCCTGCAGCATCCTCCGGAACTTCAGTTCGAATTCCCGGGGATCCCCCCGGCGGTCCACCAGCGTCTCGAAGAGCCCGGCCAGTGCGCCAGCCAGCCCCTCCACCTCGGCGCAGATCGCTTGACCGATCGCCGCCTGCAGCGTAGCCTGATCCATCGTGCTATCCTCCTCTCTTTGCGTTCCTCCTCCCTCTGTGCCAACATGAGTGAGACACCTGCCCCCCTGGATATTAGTGTAGAGGGCAGGGAGGCAGGAACTCATGGCACAGACCCCGTTGAGGAGTGCATCCATCACCCCAGAGCAGAGCACGGTTGCGGGGGGTCCGCAGCGGAGATCGGGCGAGCGTAGCGAGCCTGAGCGGAGCGGAGGGCCCCCCCCACCCACGGCGGCGGCCGCCCCGTCCCCCATTGAAAGGCCCCCGGCCCCCGATTCCGAAGTCATCCCCAAGGCGCGTCGGCGCACCTTCACCGCCGAGTACAAGCTGCGCATCCTGCGGGAGGCGGAGAAGTGCACCCAGTCAGGCCAGATCGGTGCGCTGCTGCGACGGGAGGGGCTGTACTCATCGCACCTGACGGAGTGGGGCCGGCTGCGCGACAAGGGCTTCCTGGCGGCGGCTGGGGACCGCCGGCGCGGTCGCCGGGCGAAGCCGACGGACCCGTCGGCGAAACGCGTGGCAGAACTGGAGCGCGCGAACCGTCGGCTGTCGGAGAAGCTCCGCAAGGCGGAGATCATCATCGACTTCCAAAAAAAAGTGCAGGCCCTGTTGAGCCTGCAGGACAAGGAAGGGAAGCCGTGATGGCCGCCGTGGTCGAACTGGCTCGGGATGTGGGCGTCGCGCCGGCCTGCCGGGCGCTCGCGTTCCCGCGGGCGACGTGGTATCGCCGCCGGAAGCCGACCGTGGCTGCGTCGCGGCCCGCGCCGCACCGCGCACTCGCCACGGCCGAGCGCCGGCAGGTGCTGGACGTGCTCCACTCGGAACGATTCATCGACACGGCGCCGCCCTCCGTGCACGCCACCCTGCTCGACGAGGGAACCTGGCTCTGCTCCGTGCGCACGATGTACCGCCTCCTCGCCGGGAACCGCGAAGTGCGCGAGCGTCGCGACCAGATCCGGCATCCCGTCTATGCGAGGCCGGAGCTCCTGGCCAATCGCCCCAACCAAGTCTGGTCGTGGGACATCACCAAGCTCAAGGGGCCGATCGCCTGGACGTACTTCCACCTCTACGTGATTCTCGACATCTTCAGCCGCTACGTCGTCGGGTGGCTGCTCGCGGATCGCGAGTCGGCGCCCTTGGCCGAGCAACTCATCGGCGAGGCGTGCACCCGGGAGAAGGTCGACCGGGCCCAGTTGACGCTCCACTCCGACCGGGGACCCGCGATGACCTCCAAAACGGTCGCGCAACTCCTCGCCGAGATGGACGTCACCCGGTCGCTGAGTCGCCCCCACGTCTCCAACGACAACCCCTTCTCCGAGAGTCAGTTCAAGACCCTCAAGTACCGCCCGACCTTTCCCCGCCGCTTCGGGGCCCTCGAGGACGCCCGCGCCTTCTGCCGCGTCTTCTTCCCCTGGTACAACACGGACCACCGGCACTCGGGCATCGCCTTCATGACCCCCGACGATGTCCACCACGGCCGTGCGCCGCAGATCCTCATCGCACGCCAGGCGGCCTTGACGACGGCCTACACCGCACATCCGGAACGCTTCGTCGGCAAACCGCCCGTGCCGGCCAAACTGCCCGAGTCCGTGTGGATCAACCCGCCCATCGAGAAAACGAGGCTCCAGGATGCCCCAGGAACGACGCGCACCACCTCGGTCGACCTCAAACACCACCCCGTTTTCGATGGAGGCGGGGTAGCGACTTTGTCGGAGCCGGTCACGGTCATGTCCCAAGACGAGGCCGTCCTGGAGGTGGCGGTACTTCACTAATTGCGTAGCGCAGGTGTCTCACTATCGTTGACAACTTCCG
>CAYHRW010000408.1:0-2318 GCA_964359105.1 uncultured bacterium | reverse complement strand
CTCACGGCTTCACCCCCACCCACAGGTCCTCGCGCTCGGGCGCGCGCCCCGCAGCGAGCGCGGCGCGCGAGCGGTCCAGGCACTCGCCGATGGTGTCCGGCGTCACGTCGCGCCCACCGAGCCCGATGACGTAGCCGTCGAGCCCCGGCCGTTGCGCGGGCTCGAGGTCGTAGAGCGCGGCGCGCAGCTCCTCGGCGAAGATGCCGCTGCGGCCGGGCGAGAGGTTGCGGTCGAGCACCGCCACGCGCGGGATACAGGCCAGCGCCTGGCGCAGCCGCGCGGTCGGGAACGGGCGGAACATCCTGATCTTGACCAGTCCCACCTTTTCTCCGCGCGCGCGCCGCTCGTCCACCACGTAGCGCGCGGTCGAGGACACAGTGCCCGAGGTGACGAGCACGATCTCGGCGTCCTCGAGCCGATAGGGTTCGATCGCCCCGTAGCGGCGCCCGAAGCGCTCGCCCCACTCGGCGTCCACCGCGTCCAGGACCTCGAGCGCCTGCTCCATCGCCTCCTGCTGGCGCAGCCGCAGCTCCATGTACATGTCGGGCGGCGAGAGCGCCCCGAACGCGCGCGGGTCCGAGACGTCGAGCTTGAGCCGGGCCTCGCGCTTCGGCAGGAACGCATCCACCGCGACCTGGTCGGGGATGTCCACCGGCTCCGAGGTGTGCGAGAGGTAGAACGCGTCGAGCACCAGCATCACCGGCAGGTCCACCGCCTCGGCCAGCTTGAAGGACTGGATGGTGGTGTCGAGCACCTCCTGGTTGGTCTCGCAGTAGAGCTGGATCCAGCCGGTGTCGCGCTGGGACAGCGAGTCGTTCTGGTCGGTCCAGATGTTCCAGCCCGGCGCCACCGCGCGGTTGATGTCCGCCATCACCACGGGGAGCCGGCCGCCCGCCGCGTAGTGGAGCATCTCGTGCATGAGCAGCAGCCCCTGCGACGAGGTCGCGGTGAAGGTGCGCGCGCCCGCCGCCGCGGCGCCGATGCAGGCGGCCATCGCCGAGTGCTCGGACTCCACCTTGATGAAGCGCGCCGGGAGCCTCCCGTCCGCGCACATCTCGGAGAGCTCCTCGACGATCTGGGTCTGCGGCGTGATCGGATAGGCCGAGATGACCTCGGCCCGCGCGAGCAGCACACCCCACGACACCGCGTGGTTGCCGACGATGACCTTCTTCACAGGCCCTCCCGGGTCATCGCCATCGCGCCCCGCGGGCACTCGGCGCTGCAGATCCCGCAGCCCTTGCAGTACTCGTAAGCGATCTCGAAGCGCCCGTCGCCGCGCCGCCGGATGGCGACGTCGGGGCAGAAGATCAGGCACAGCTCGCAGGCGTTGCAGACGCCGCAGTTGAAGCAGCGCCGCGCCTCCTCGAGCGCCTCGTCGGAGCCCAGTCCCAGGTTCACCTCGTCGAAGCCGCCGAGCGCCTTCTCGAGCGGGTGCTGGCGGTCCTCGTGGCGCTCGGCGTGGCGGAAGTGGTCGGTGTTGATGCGGTCGGGCGTCACCACCTGGTTCTCGGGCGCCACGCGCAGCACCGGGTCGTCCCCGCGCCAGCGAGTCATGCTGACGTTGCCCGCCGGACCGTAGCGCAGCGCGGCCAGGTCGGTGCCGTCGCCCAGCTCGCCGGCGCGGATCCGCAGCCAGCGGTCGATGCCGAGCGCCGCGCGCTTGCCCGAGCCGATGGCGTACGCCACGGTGTGCGGCTGATCCACCAGGTCGCCGCCCGCGAAGAAGGTGGGCAGCCCGGTGCCCCCGAGCGCGTCCACCGGCACGGCGCCATCGTCACGACGCAGCCCCTCCGGCAGCGCGTCCGGGTCCGCCTCCTCGCCGATCGCGCAGAGCACGGTGTCGGCCGGCACGAAGAACTCGCTGCCCGGGAGCGGCACCGGCCGGCGGCGGCCCGAGGCGTCGGGCTCGCCGAGCGCCATGCGCGTGCACCGCAGCCCGGTCAGGCGCAGCGCGGAGCGGCGCGCGTCCTCCTCGTCGAAGCTCGCGCGGATCGCCTCGAGCGCCTCCTCCTCGGGGCGGCGCTCCTCGCCCATCACCTCGACCGGCGCGGCGAGGAACTCGAAGTGCACGCCCTCGCGCAGCGCCTCGAACACCTCCTCTTCGTTGGCCGGCATCTCGGCGCGCGAGCGGCGGTAGAGCACCATGACCTGGGCGCCCAGCCGCACCGCGGTGCGCGCGCAATCCATCGCGGTGTTGCCGCCGCCGACCACCACCACGCGCCGTCCCACGTCGGGCCTGAGCCCGTGGTTGATCTCGGAGAGGAAAACGAGCCCGGCGCGCACGCCGGGCGTGTCCTCGCCGGGCACGCCGAGCGGGC
>CAYHRW010000407.1:0-2323 GCA_964359105.1 uncultured bacterium | reverse complement strand
CTAGGCTGCGCGCCACGCGCCGGCCGCCGCTCCCGCCGATCGGGCAGGGCCCGGGGCGCAACCATCGGGGGCGCGATGCTCGAAGTCCGCGACGTGGTCAAGACCTACGACGGGCGTGCGGTGGTGAACCGCGTTTCGTTCGAGGTCCCGCCGGGCGAGATCTTCGCCCTGCTGGGACCGAACGGCGCCGGCAAGACCACGCTCATCCGCATGATCACCGACATCCTGAAACCCGACTCGGGCGAGATCCGCCTCGACGGGCAGCCGGTGGGCGGCGACGCCAAGCGGCGCATCGCCTACCTGCCGGAGGAGCGCGGGCTCTACCGGCGCGCGAAGGTCGTCGAGGCGCTGGCCTATTACGGTGAGCTGAAGGGACTCGCGCGGCAGGCCGCACGCCAGGCGGCGCTCGACCTGCTGGCGCGCGTGGAGCTGCGCGAGTGGGCCGACAAGCAGGTGCAGGCGCTCTCGAAGGGCATGCAGCAGAAGGTGCAGCTCTGCACCACGCTCATCGGCGACCCGCGGCTGCTCATCCTCGACGAACCGTTCGCCGGGCTCGATCCGCTGAACACCCAGCTGTTCGAGGAGATCCTCCACGAGCGGCGCGCCGCCGGATGCACCGTGCTGCTCTCGACCCACCAGATGAACAAGGTCGAGGAGCTGTGCGACCGCGCGCTCATGATCAACCGCGGTTTCATGGTGCTCTACGGCGCGGTGCGCGACATCCGCCGCGAGTACGCCGACCACGCCGTGGTGGTGCGCACCGAGCGCGTGCCCGCATCGGTGCCGGGCGTGGAACGGGTCGAGCCCGCGAACGGAGGTTGGAAGCTCACGCTCGAGCCGCAGGCCACGCCGCAGTCGGTGCTCGGCGCGCTGGTCGCCCGCGGCGTGCCGCTCGAGTCATTCGCGATCGCCACGCCGCCGCTCGAGGACATCTTCGTGAAGGTGGTGCGCGAGGGACGCGGGCTCGACCGCGGCCAGAGCGGCCCGCCGACCCGGGCACCCAGCGAAGCCGGGTCGGAGCCGGCGGCGAAGGGAGGTGCGCGATGAGGTTCTCCTGGGCCCGCGCCCTCATCATCGCCCGCCGCGAGTACCTGACCACGGTGCGGCGGAAGGCGTTCCTCTTCACCATGATCGGGATGCCCCTCTACTTCGGCTTCGTCATGACCATGGCGATCAAGCCGGAGGTCTCGGACCGCCGCGAGACCCTGCGCAAGTTCGCGCGGCTCGGCGTGGTGGACTCCTCGGGCGTGTTCGCCGCCGCGCCGCGCGAGATCCGCACCGCGATCGCGGTGGACCCGTTCAAGGACCCGCTGAAGACCGAGACCTATCGCACCGCGGTGGTGTTCTACTCGGACCAGGCGGGCGTCGAGCAGGCGCTGCGCTCGCGGCAGATCGCGCAGGCGCTCGTGATCCCGGCCGACTACCTCGCGACCGGCAAGGTGCGGCGCTACGTGGTCTCGAGCGGGATCTTCTCGAACACCTCCGCCGGGCGACCGGTCGAGCGCTGGCTGGTCCGGGGGCTCCTCGCCGGCCGCGTGGACTCGGCGCGCATCGAGCGCGCGGCGCGGCCCGCCGGCGAGATGGACCTCTACTCCCTCGACAAGGAGGGCCGCTTCCAGCTCAAGGACGACCGCCGCGAGGTGTTCGAGTTCATGCTGCCGTTCATGTTCGCGATGCTGCTCGGGCTGTGCATCGTGACCGGCGGGCAGTACCTGCTGCAGGGGGTGAGCGAGGAGAAGGAGTCGCGCATCCTCGAGTCGCTGCTGTGCACCGTGACCGCCGAGGACCTGCTGGCCGGCAAGCTGCTGGGGCTGGGCGGCGCGGGGCTCACGCTGGTCGCGGTGTGGCTCGGCACCGGGGCCGTGATCGGGGCGCCGAGCATGGCGATGCTCGAGTTCCGTTTTCCCCCCCTGCTGCTGGCGCTCGGGATCGCCTACTTCCTGCTCGGCTACCTGTTCTACGCCAGCCTCATGACCGGCGTCGGGGCCATCACGAACAACATGCGCGAGGCGCAGCAGTTCGCGTTCATGTTCACGTTCGCGAACTTCGTCCCGTTCCTGATGCTGAGCGTGCTCATGAACCACCCGGACGGCGCGCTCGCGGTGGGGCTCTCGCTGTTCCCGCCCACCGCGCCGGTCACCATGATGCTGCGCGCGGCCACGCCGTCCGCCGCGGTGCCCCCGTGGCAGATCGCCCTCTCACTCCTGCTGCTCGCGGGCGCCGCGTGGCTCGCGCTGCGCGCCGCCGCGCGCGTGTTCCGCATCGGCCTGCTGCTCTACGGCAAGACCCCGAACCTCCCCGAGATCCTGCGCTGGGTGCGCGC
>CAYHRW010000406.1:0-2327 GCA_964359105.1 uncultured bacterium | reverse complement strand
GGTTCCGGGCGAGCCCGTTCGACTACCTGGGCTCGGCCACGCCGATCACCAAGTACGACGTGTTCCGCCGGATCGATGCGGCGCTCGCGCCGCTTGCGCCTCGCAGTGCTGCGGGGTCGAGGATCGTCCAGCCGATGAGCGTAATGGTGGACGGCTGGGACTTCGTCGGGAGCGTCACCGCCTACGCAGACTCGGCCTACAACCTCGTGGTGCCGACGCTGGCGGACTCGAACACTGCCGGATTCCACCGCGCAACGTTCTTCGTGCGCGCAGCAACCGCTACGCCGAGCATCTACTACGACTCAGCGCCCGACTCGGGCTACTCGGTGGACAACCTGCCACCCGCGCCGCCCGCGCCGTTCACGGGGGCGTATGCGGGCGGGGCGACGCACTTGCACTGGGGCGCCAGCAGCGAGCCGGACCTTTGGTACTACAAGGTCTATCGAGGGAACACGGCGGGCTTCGTGCCGGGCTCGGGCAATCTGATCGCGACGCGCAGCGACACCGGCTACGTGGATTCGGGGCCAGCCGGGAGCTACTACAAGCTGTCGGCGGTGGACGTGAACGGCAACGAGAGCGGCTATGCCGCACTCACACCGGGCGGCACGGTGGATGTCGCGGGCGGCGCGCCGCTCGCATTCGCGCTCGAGGGCGTGCGACCGAACCCGTCGCGCGGCGAGCGCCTGAGCGTGGCGTTCACGCTGCCGACCTCGGCGCCGGCACGGCTCGAGCTGCTCGACGTGAGCGGGCGGCGCGTGACGATGCGCGACGTCGGCGCGCTGGGCGCCGGCCGGCACGTGGTGGATCTCGCGACCGGGCGCGCCCTGCCCGCCGGGCTCTACCTGGTGCGCCTGACGCAGGGCCCCGGCGTGCGCGTGGCGCGGGTGGCAGTGCTGGACTGAAACTCCGCGGCATCCCGGACGCGGTCACAGGTACTCAAGGGCAGCGCGCTGCCGCTTCCGAGTCCGGGGACGTGGCGCCGGGCGGGCCCCCCGCCCGGCGCTGCGCTATACTGCGCGCCATCGTTCCGCCACGCCCGCCGAACATCCGCGCGTTCCTCTGGAGGCCCATGATCTCGCAGAAGGTCCACGACGTCCCGCCCCCGCCCGGCTTCCGCTCGCGCGAGGCCGCGCTGTTCCTCGGCCAGATGGACGACCAGAGCCGTCGCCTCGCGGAAGACACGCGCGGCATGAGCGCGGACGAGCTGGCCTGGCAGCCGCTCCCCGGCATGAACTCGATCGGGATGCTGCTCGCCCACATCGCCGTCGTCGAGGTCTCCTGGACCAGGATCGTGCTCGAGGACCGCCCCCTGCCGGTCGAGGTGCGCGACGTGCTGGGCGTGGACCGTGACGACACCGGCATGGCGCTCCCTCCCGACGGACTCCCGCCCGCCGCGCTCGCCGGCAAGGACCTCGCGTTCTTCGACGACCTCTTGGCGAAGGCGCGTGCACACCTCGTGCGCATCGCTTCTGCGCTCGCCGACCGGGATCTCGAGCACGCGGTGGTGCGCCGGCGCCCGGGCGGGCAGGACGAGACCATCACCGTGCGCTGGACGCTCTACCACATGCTCGAGCACCTGGCCGGGCATTACGGCCAGATCCTGCTCCTGCGCCACCAGTACCGCGCGACGCGCGCAGGCTGACCGGACGATCCGCGGAGCCACCGATGCAGACCTACCAGACCCTCCTCGAGACCCCGGCCGGGTTCGCCTCGAACCAGGTCGCGCGCTTCCTGTGGCAGATGGAGGAGCAGTCGCGCCGGCTGCTGGACGACGTGCGCGGCGCCACGCCTGAGGAGCTGGCCTGGCAGCCGGCGCCGGGCATGAACTCGATCGGCATGCTGCTCGCCCACATCGCCTACGCCGAGGCGCACCTGGCGCAGGTGGGCCTCAAGGGCGAGGTCACAGGCCACGCGCACGACGTGGTAGGGATCACGGAGGCCGACGAGGGCATGCCGCTGCCACCCGGCGGGAAGCCGCCCGCGGCGCTGGCGGGGAAGAGCCTCGTGTTCTTCGAAGACCTGCTGTTCCGCGCGCGCCACCACACCCGCAAGGTGGCGAGCGCGCTCACCGAGGCCGACCTCGAGCGCCTGGTGACGCGCGACCGTCCCGACGGGACCAAGCGGATCTTCAACGTGGGCTGGGTGCTCTACCACATGCTCGAGCACGAGGCCGGGCACCACGGGCAGGTGAATCTGCTGCGGCACCTCTACCGGGAGCGGAGCGGGCGGGGGTAGAGCCGGGCTACCCCGACTCCCCCGCCAGCGCCTCGATCCGCGCCAGGCCTTCCTCGAACACCGCGGGCTCGGGGATGAGACTCAGCACCAGG
>CAYHRW010000405.1:0-2335 GCA_964359105.1 uncultured bacterium | reverse complement strand
CGAGCACCGCGGCCGCACCGTGTCGCGCGAGGAGCTGCTCGAGGAGATCTGGGGCGTGGACGAGGACCTGGGCGTGACCACGCGCACCGTGGACACGCACGTCTCGAACCTGCGCTCGAAGCTGGGCGCCGGGTTCGCCCAGCCGTTCATCGTCGCGGTGCACAAGGTCGGCTACAAGTTCGTCGAGCCTTGACGGGCCGGACTCGAGGAGGGCGCCATGAGGCCGAGTATCGGGATGGTCATGCTGGTCGCTGCGAGCCTGCTCGCCGGCTGCGGCCGGGAGCCATCGCAGCCGCCGGGGCCGGCGGGCTCGGGCCTGCAGGTCAACGATGTGGTGACCGGGAAGGGCGCGGTCGCCGAGAATGGCCGCACGCTCACCGTGCACTACACCGGCTGGTTGACGGACAACACGAAGTTCGACAGCTCGCACGACCGCGGCGATCCGTTTACCTTCACGCTCGGCGCCGGCCAGGTGATCCGCGGCTGGGACCTCGGGATGGCCGGGATGCGAGTGGGCGGGACGCGCGAGCTGGTCATCCCGCCGGGGCTGGCCTACGGGGAGAGCGGCGCGGGCGGCGCGATCCCCCCGAACGCCACGCTCCGATTCCGGGTCGAGCTGCTCGAGGTGAAGTAGGGGGCCACCGCTCGCTCCCTGCGTTCGCGGCCTCGTCCTCGCCATCTCCTCCGGGGATCGGAGCATCGCCCCCCCGGCGCATCTCGTCCGGCACGGAGAACGCCCCGTCCCCGCGGCTCCGCTTCAGCGCGGGCCGGCCTGCCGCAGCTCCACCGTGACGTTTGCGTCGTGGTGCACCCGGACGCCGAAGAACGCGACCCTCAGGACCAACAGGGAGAACGAAAGGGCGAGGATCAGCGCGCCCGCCTGCAGCAGCTTCGATTCCTTCATGACGACCTCTGGCTCGTGGGACCGGGAGCGTCCTCGCGCGGGGGCCTGCGGGCGAGGATAGCTCCGGGCCCGTCCGGCTGCACGACGGTCGCCTTTGAGCTCCCGACGATCCCGGCGGCTCCGCCGGGCTACACGTACGCCGCCGCCGCCCTCGCTAGCTTCGCGAACTCCTCGAGCGTGAGCGTCTCGCCGCGGCGCTTCGGGTCCACGCCGGCGTGGCGGCACAGGCGCTCGATGGTCTCCTTGCCGAGGTCGAGCGATTCCTCGAGCGTGTTCATGAGCTGCTTGCGGCGCATGTGGAACGCGCCGCGGATGACGCGGAACAGCAGGTCCTCGCTCGGCGCCTCGACCGGCGGGTGATCGCGCAGGAGGAACCGCACCAGCATGCTGTCCACCCCGGGGCGCGGCCAGAACGCCGGGGCCCGCACCGTCATGAGCGGCTCGAGCAGCGCGTGGTAGCGCGCGAACAGCGTGAGCGAGCCGTACTCGGGGCTCCCGGCCGCGGCGGCGAGGCGCTCGGCGTACTCCTTCTGCACCAGCAGCACCGCGCCGCGCACCGCGCGCTTCTGCTCGAAGATCCGCTCGATGACCGGCGTGGTGATGTTGTAGGGGATGTTGCCCACCACCGCGACCTTCTCGACGCCGTGCGCCGCGGCCACGGCGGCGAGGTCGAACGTGAGGAAGTCGCCCTCGACGATCTCCACCTTGCGCAGCTCGCTCAGCTCCTCGCGCAGGAACGCGGCGAGCCCGGCGTCCTTCTCGACCGCGACCAGCCGGCGCACCCGCGCGGCGATGCGCGCGGTGAGCGCGCCGGCGCCGGGGCCGATCTCGACCGCCACGTCGTCGTCGCGCAGCCGGCAGTGCTCGACGATGCGCTCGGCCAGCTCCTCGTGCACCAGGAAGTTCTGTCCGAAGCGCCGGCGCGGCGCGAGCCCGCGCTCGGCGAGCGCGCGCTTCACGCGCGCGATCTCGCTGCCCTCGGCGCCGGCCTTCTCGCGAACGTAGGAGGACGCGCGGCGCCGGCGGCCGGCGTCGCGGCCGAGTCGCGGGGAAGGGCTCATGCGCGCAGTCTAGCGGCGCGAGTGCGCGGCGGGAAGCGGATGCACCCGACGGTGCACCCGACGGAGGCGGGCGACGGAATCGCCCGGCGGCGTCGCGTCGCGGCGGCCGGTGCGCGCGAGCGGGACGCTACGCGGCGCCCGCGCGGTGCTCGAGCGCGGCGCGCGCCATGTCGCGGGCGTACGGGTCGGGCGAGCCGCCGGCGATGCGTCTGAGCTCGACGCAGCCCTGCTCGCCGAGCGCGGCCAGCGCCCAGGCGGCGTGGTGGCGCACCCACCACGCGGGGTCGGTGAGGCGCGGCGCGAGCGCCGGCAGCGCGGCGGGGTCGGCGAGGCGGCCGAGCGCCCACGCGCTCATCGCGCGCACCGGCCA
>CAYHRW010000404.1:0-2337 GCA_964359105.1 uncultured bacterium | reverse complement strand
GCATCCGCACGCCCAGCGCCCGCAGGCGCCGGGCCTTTTTCGTACCCGGCCGCGCAGGGCAAAGCGATGTCACGCGCCATGGTGCCCCACCGCGAGCGCCGCCATCTCCTCGGCCTCGAGGGGATGGACCGCCGGGAGATCCTCGCGATCCTCGATGACGCCGAGTGCTGCCGCGCACGGCTCCGCGCGGGCGGCATGCCGTTCGACGACCTGCGCGGCGTGACGGTGCTGCTCGCGTTCTTCGAGGACTCGACGCGTACGCGCGTCTCTTTCGAGCTGGCCGCGCGGCACCTGGGCGCGACCGTGGCCACCCTCACCACGGCGGGCTCCTCGATCAGCAAGGGCGAGTCGCTCTTCGACACCGTGCAGAACATCGGCGCGATGGGGGTGGACCTGGTGGTGGTGCGGCACTGGGCCTCGGGCGCGCCCGCGTTCCTGGCGCGCCAGCTCGACGTGGGCGTCATCAACGCCGGCGACGGGCGGCACGAGCACCCGACCCAGGGGCTGCTGGATCTCATGACCCTGCGCGATGCCTGGAAGGACCGCTTCGAGGGCCGCCGGCTGGCGCTGGTGGGCGACGTCGCGCACTCGCGCGTGGCGCGCAGCGCGATCTTCGGCCTCACCGCGCTGGGCGCGAGCGTGACGGTGGCGGGGCCGGCGACGCTGATCCCGGCCGGGATCGAGCGCCTGGGCTGCGCGGTGGCGCCTACGGTCGAGGAGGCGATGGAGGGCGCCGACGCGGTGATGGCGCTGCGGCTGCAGAAGGAGCGGATGGACGGCGGTCTGCTCCCCTCGCTCGGCGAGTTCTCGAAGGTGTGGGGGCTCACGGTGGAGCGGGTGCGGTTGCTGGCCCGCGACGCGGTGGTGCTGCACCCGGGGCCGATGAACCGCGGGGTCGAGGTGATGCCCGAGGTGGCCGACGGCGAGCGCTCGGTGATCCTCGACCAGGTCGAGAATGGCGTGGCGCTGCGGTGCGCGGTGCTCAAGCGCTGCGCGGAGGCGGCGCGCGCGAAGGAGACCGTCTGATGCGCCCCATCACGCTCATCCGCAACGCGCGGCACTGGCAGACCGGCGCGCGCGTGGACGTCGGCTTCCGCGACGGCGTCATCGTCGCGGACGTCGCCGAGCGCGAGGCCGGCAGCGTCATCGAGGCCGACGGCCTCACGCTGGCGCCGGGGCTGGTGGACCTGCACGTCCACCTGCGCGAGCCCGGGCAGTCGGTCAAGGAGACCATCGCCACCGGCACGCGCGCGGCGGCGGCGGGCGGGTTCACCGCGGTCTGCTGCATGCCGAACACCATCCCGGTCCTGGACGAGGCGGTGCAGGTGGACTGGGTGCGCGAGCGCGCCGCCGCGGTGGGCTCATGCCGGGTGCACCCGCTTGGCGCGGTCACCATGGGGCAGAAAGGCGAGCAGCTCGCGCCGTACATGGCGCTCAAGGCCGCGGGCGCGGTGGCGCTCAGCGACGACGGGCACCCGGTGGTCTCGGCCGCGATCATGCGGCGCGCGCTCGAGTACGCGCGCCACGCGAACCTGCCGATCGCGTGCCACGAGGAGGACCCGACGCTCCGGGGCGAGGGCCAGATGAACGAGGGCTTCACCGCCACGCGCCTGGGGCTGCGCGGCATCCCCAACGCGGCCGAGAGCGTGATGGTGCGGCGCGACGTGGAGCTGGCCGAGCTGACCGGCGGGCGCGTCCATCTCGCGCACCTCTCGTGCTTCGAGTCCTTCGAGGCCCTGCGCGACGCGAAGCGGCGGAACCTGCGCGTGACCGGCGAGACCTGCCCGCACTACTGGACCCTCACCGACGAGGCAGTGGGCGAGTACGACACCAACGCCAAGATGAACCCGCCGCTGCGCTCGGAGCGCGACCGCGACGCCACGCTCCAGGCGATCGTGGACGGCACGGTGGACTGCCTGGCCACCGACCACGCGCCGCACACCGCCGACGAGAAGCGCCGCCCGTTCGACGAGGCCCCGTTCGGGATCGTCGGCCTCGAGACCGCGCTCGCGCTGACGATCACCACGCTGGTGCGGCCGGGGCACCTGTCGCTGGCGCGCGGGCTCGAGCTGTGGACCGACGCGCCGCGGCGCGTCTTCGGCCTGCCGGCGGTGCGGCTCGAGCCCGGGCACCCGGCGGACCTCGTGCTCCTCGACCCCGAGGCCGAGTGGACGGTGGAGCCCGAGCGCTTCCACTCGAAGGGGCGCAACACCCCGTTCGCGGGATGGAAGCTCCACGGCCGCGTGCTGGCGACGGTGTGTGGCGGACGCCTCACGCACCGCGACCCGTCGGTGGGCGTGGCGCGTGTCAGACGGGAGCTGGCGGCCGCAGGAGAGG
>CAYHRW010000403.1:0-2345 GCA_964359105.1 uncultured bacterium | reverse complement strand
CCGCCGTCCGGTCGCGTCCAGCCGATGGTGCGCGAGCATCGCGAGGAGTGCTTGACGCCCCTTTCCCCGCGCGACTAGTCTCGGCCCCGTGCGTCCACCCACGCAGAGTCGGACCTGGGCGGTGCTGCTCGCCGCCGCGCTCGCGGGCGGCTGCGGCTCGAGCCCGCCGGCGCCGCCGCCGGAGACCGCGGCGCCCCCGCCCCAGGCCACGCCGGCCCCGCCGTCCGAGGGCATCTCGAACCTGCAGGCCGGCGCGTCCGACTCGACCGAGGCCATCCCCGGCAGCCCCGACGCGCAGTTCCGCTACCGGTTCACCCAGACCCTGCCGGGCAGCGACCGCTTCACCTTCCAGGACCGCGACCTCTCGTTCTACTTCAAGCCCGCTCCGGCCGCGCTCTACTTGCAGGTCGAGAACCGGCAGGCCCGTCCGGTGTGGATCGAATGGGACCGCTCGACCTTCTACGACCCGCGCGGCAACAGCGGCAGGGTCGCGCACGCCACCACGCGCTGGGTGGACCGCTTCAACGTCCCGCCGCCCACCCAGATCGTGGGCCTCCAGCGCTACAGCGATTACCTGCTGCCGCTCGATTACCTGGTGGACCCCGCGGGCAGCGCCGAGCAGCTCCACCGCCCGCTCCTGCCCGAAGACGCGACCGCGCCCCAGTACTCGGAGCGCGAGTTCGGTGTGGACCTGGTGTTCCGCATCGAGGACCGCCCGCGCGCCTACTCCTTCCGCTTCAAGGTCGCGAGCGTCATCCCGCGCTGATGCGCCCCGCGGCGCCGCGCGCGTGCGCCTGCCGGGTGCGTTTCCCGCGGCGCCCGGCCTGCCGCGCGGTCGCCGGCCCTTCGCGTCTCCCGGTTACGCGGGGCGGCCCCCGATCACGCGGAACCCGCGCGAGCGCGAGCGCAGCCGGCGCCTCAGGTCCTCGAAGCCGGCGGCGGCGAACATCACCACCAGCGGCTCGACCGGCACGCGCATCCGGAGCGATCCGAAGAACACGACGCCGAGCAGCGTGAAGCAGAGGATCACCCACAGGCCCAGCGACTGGAACCAGCGCCGCGGCCCGCGCAGGGAGAGCGCGGCGCCCCACAGCGCGAGCGGCAGCACCACGACCGACCACGGGAGCAGCGGGTCCACCCGGCGCAGCACGGGCGCCAGCGGGGAGCCCGCGCGCTGCCAGGATCCGGTCGTCCCGGCTTCGGCCGTGACGCGCCAGAAGCGCGCCAGCTTGGCTGCGGCCATCGCCGGCCATTCGGAGACGTGCGCGCGCAGGAACGCGACGGCGCGGGCGCGCGCGCGCACGTCCACCTCGGTCTCCGGGAGGCCGCGGAACTCGGTGCGCGTGAGCCGGTCCCACAGGCCGCTGGTGGCGCCGCCGCGGGCGCGGGCGTCGCCCCACACCTCGGGGTTGTTGCCCGCGAGCAGCGCGCCGCCCGCTCCGGTGGTGACCGGCACGAAGGAATGCAGCACGAGCGCGTTGCGCAGCGTCCACGGGAGGACGGTGAGCACCAGCCCGAGCAGCAGCATCGCGAGCTGACGCACGCGCCCGCGCGCCGAGACGGTGAGCCCGAGCGGCGCCCAGGCCCAGGCCGCGACGATCGCGGGCAGCAGCAGCGCGGTGGGGCGCGTGAGCGAGGCCAGCCCCCAGGCGATGCCGGTCCCCAGCGCACGCCCGCCGCCCGGCGTCTTCACCCACTCGGCGCTGAGCGTGAGCGCCAGCAGCAGCGCCACGCAGAACAGCGACTCGGTGAGGAGGTAGCCGGAGAAGAACACCAGCAGGGGGTGTACGGCGGCGAGCCAGCCGGCCAGCCTCCCGACCGCGGCGCCGAACATCGCGGTGGCGAAGGCCGCCACCAGCAGCGGGAGCAGGCCGCCGATCGCGCACTGGAGCAGGACCGCCGCGAAGTAGTCGTGTCCCACCGCCCGGTAGAGCAGGCTGGTGATCCAGGGCAGCGCCGGCGGCACGAACGCCGTGGGGTAGGGACCGGCGGCGCCCGCGAGCGAGAAGCCGGCGCCGCGCGCCAGGTTCCACGCCACCGTGTCGTAGTCCGCGGGATCGGAGAAGGGGCGGGCGTGCGGTCCGGTTGCGTCCCACGCGTAGGCCACGCGCAGCCCCACCGCCACTGCGAGCATCAGCAGCCACGCCCCGGTCCGCGGGCGCGGGCCGGGGCGCGGGCGACGCCTGCTCGGATCGGCGCGCTGGAACATGGCGCCGGAGTGTAGCAGAGCGGCGGCTGGCGCCGTGCAGGACGGCGCGCCGCGGCGGCCGGCCATTGCGGAGTGCAATGTGCGTGCGCGCGCCCGGCCACGGCGGACGCATGCGCGTCGCCGCTGCGCGCATCTG
>CAYHRW010000402.1:0-2349 GCA_964359105.1 uncultured bacterium | reverse complement strand
GTAAGTCCTCGCCGTGCCCCGTCTAGGCAAAGGCCTGAGAATCGTGCACAGTCTCCGCTCGGAGGAGACAGATGGACGACGCGGTACAGCGATTCCGGCGACAGGTGACTCGGGAGCTCGGGGACCGGCAGGGGGCCGAGCGACGCTACTCGGTGAGCTTGCGACACGACGCGGTGGCGTATTGGCAGGCGCGGGCGCGGGATGGCGCCGGGCTGCGCGCCGTGGCGACCGCGTTGGGGGTGGCGCCGATCAGCCTCCGACGCTGGGCGCAGGACGGCCGGTTCCGGGCCGTCCAGGTGGCCGCCGCTGTCGAGCCGGTCGCCAGGCGCGTGGCCGTGATCGTGGGTGTCGACAGCCTGCGCGTCGAGGGGCTCGACGTCGAGACGGCGGCCCAATTGATCGCGCGGCTTCGATGAGATGGCACGGTCGGCGCGTGGCCGTGTACGCGCACGCCACGCCGACGGACATGCGGAAGGGCTTCGATAGCTTGTGCGGCCTGGTCACCGAGGCCCTGGCGAAAGACCCGCTGAGCGGAGACGTGTTCTTGTTTCTGAGTCGGAATCGGATCCGGGCGAAGGTGCTGCACTTCGACGGGACGGGGCTCTGCCTCTATGTCAAACGGCTCGAGCGTGGCCGCTTCGCGGCGCTCTGGCGCGACGCCGGCGCCGACCCGATCACACTCACCGTCAGCGAACTCGATCTCTTTCTCGATGGCAGTGCGCTGGTCGGGCGTGTCACGCTCACGCCGCCCGCGCTCACGCAGTTTTCGCTTGCCGCCAATCGCGGGTCATGATCTACTGCGCGGCAACGTGGTGCCGCTGGCGGAAGAACGCAACGTCGAAACGCTCCGGCAGATCAGTGTGCTCCTCGAGCGCGAGAATCAGCGACTCATCACCAAGAACCTCCAGCTGACGGCGGAGCTCGCGCGGCTGTACGGGCTCCCGGCGGTCGCGCAGCTCACGTTCGCCGTCGAGCAGACGCTGCAGCAGACACGCGCGGCCATCCTGGACGGCGCGGCCGCCGCCCCGCCTCCGTCGAGGCCGCGGCCCCCGCGTCCGGGCCACGGACCACGCGAGCAGCCGGCCTTGCCGATCGTCGAGGTGCGCCATGCGTTGCCACTCGATCAGCGCGGCTGCCCGGCCTGTGGGGGCACGCTCACCGAGCTGGCCGGCCAATACGAAACGGCCGAGCGCATCACCACCGTGAAGGCGACGTATCACGTCGAGCACCACGCGCGGCAGAAGTATCGGTGTGCGTGCAACGGGGCCGTGGTCACGGCGCCCGCCCCGCCCACGCTGATCCCGGGCGGGCGGTATACCCCGGCCTTTGCGGTCAGCGTGGCCGTCGCGAAGTACACCGATCATCTCCCGCTGGAGCGCCAGGTGCGGATGATGGCGCGCGAGGGCCTGATCGTCGAGTCGCAGACGCTGTGGGATCAGATCCAAGCCCTGGCACGCCATCTGGAGCCCACCTACGAGGCGCTGGGGCGGCAGGCCCTGGCCACCCCGGTCATCCATGTCGACGAAACGCGCTGGCCGCGCCTCGGATCGGACGCGCCCTCGGCCGGCACCGTCTGGGGCCTGGCGACCCCGACGATCGCCTTCTATCGCATCTTGCCGGGGAAATCCACGGAGGAGGGCCGACAGTTCCTCGGTGGCTATCGGGGGACGGTCGTCGTGGACGGGTACGCGGTGTACGAGGTGCTGGCGCGGGACGGGCCGGGCCTGACGCTGGCGCACTGCTGGGCGCACACGAAGCGGAAGTATGACGCGATCGCCGAGCACTGGCCGACGGCGTGCGCGGAGATTGCCGAGCTGATCGGCGATCTGTACGCCGTCGAACGCCTCGTCCCCGGCCGCTTTCCCGGCGACGCGGCGGCGCAGGCCCTGCGGCAGCAGCTCCGGCAGGAGCGGTCGCGGCCGATCCTCGATCGCATCAAGACCTGGGCGACCACGCAAGTCGGCCTGCCGCGTAGCGAGTTTGGCAAAGCGGTGCGCTACATGCTCGAACGCTGGACCGGCCTCACCCGGTTCGTCGACGACCCGTGCATTTCACTGGACAACAACGCGGCCGAGCGGGTCCTGCGTGGGCCGGTCGTCGGCCGGAAGAATCACTACGGCTCGAAGTCGCTGCGTGGCACGCAGGTCGCCGCGCTCTTCTACACCCTGTGCGAGACGGCGAAGCTCACCGGCGTCGATCCGCACGCGTATCTGCTGCGTGCCGTCGACGCCGCCCTCGCGCAGCCCGGCACGATCACGCTGCCCGACGCGCTCCTGCTCGCCGCCACGGCATAACCCCGCGCCGCCGCTGCGAAGCCCAACATCACCACGGGCCAGGGCGAGGACTTAC
>CAYHRW010000401.1:0-2361 GCA_964359105.1 uncultured bacterium | reverse complement strand
TGGCTCGTGGTACGGTGAAGTGGTTCAACGAGGCGAAGGGTTTCGGTTTCATCTCGCAGGAAGGCGGCGAGGACGTGTTCGTGCACTTCTCCGCGATCCAGGGCGAGGGTTTCAAGACGCTCGCCGAAGGTGACGCGCTGGAGTTCGACGTGAACCGTGGGCCGAAGGGCCTGCAGGCGTCCAACGTCCGCAAGGCATAGTCGCCCGAGGTACCACCTCACGAAGGAAGGGCGGCGCTCAGCGCGCCGCCCTTCTCGTTGATGCCGCGCGGGCCGTGCGCCGCGGCGGGCGCCTCCCCTACGACTCGGCCACCTCGTACTGGAGCAGCGACTCGACCGGGTACTGCGCGAGCCGCGAGCGGCCGCCCAGCCCGGTGAGCTCGACCAGGAACAGCATCGCCTCGACCCGGGCGCCCAGCTGCTCGGCGAGCCGGGCGGTCGCCACGGCGGTGCCGCCGGTCGCCAGCAGGTCGTCCACCACCACGACGCGCTGCTCGCGCCGGAGCGAGTCGGCGTGCAGCTCGAGGGTGTCCTCGCCGTATTCGAGCGAGTAGACCTCCTTCACGGTCTTGCCGGGCAGCTTGCCGAATTTGCGCGCCGGGACGAGCGGCACGTGCCAGTGGAGCGCGAGGCCCGCGCCGAAGATGAACCCGCGCGACTCGATGGCCACGACGGCTTCCGGCACCTGGACGCGCGCGGCGAGCTGCTCGATCGCGGCCTCGAGCGCGACGGGATCGAGCAGCAGCGGCGTGATGTCCTTGAACAGGATCCCCTTGCGCGGGAAATCCGGCACGTCTCGGATGAAGCGGCGCAGGTCGGTCATGAGGGCTCCGGGCTTCAGTGGATGGTGGCGTCGGTGGGGCGTTCCATGTCGTGCATCTCGATCGCCCGCCGCAGCTTCTCGAGCGCGCGCGCTTCGATCTGGCGCACGCGCTCGCGTGAGATCCCGAAATGGTCGCCGGTCTGGGCCAGGGTGCGCGCCACGCCGTCGTAGAAGCCGTAGCGGATGCGCAGGATCTGCTCCTCGCGCTGCGCCAGCGAGCGCAGCAGCCGGTCCAGCTTCTCGTGCTCGAGCTGGAGCTCGACCAGGCGCTCGACCGAGAGCGGCGCGTCCGCCAGGTCCTCAGTCGAGAGCTGCTCGAAGGCCGCGAGGCTCGAGCCCTCGTCGAGCGAGCGCAGCCCGGCGATCAGCCCGGCGAGGCGCTCGGCGCGCGGGATCGAGATGTCCAGCTCGCGCGCCATCTCCTCCGCGATCGGCTCGCGCCCCAGCCGGGCGCGCAGCAGGCGCTCGACCCGCACGTAGCGGTTCACCTGCTGGAACATCTGGACCGGGATGCGCACCGAGCGCGCCTGCTCGGCGATGCCGCGCAGGATGGCCTGCCGGATCCAGATCGCGGCGTAGGTCGAGAACCTCAGGCCGCGCTCGGGCTCGAAGCGGTCCACGGCGTGGATGAGGCCGAGGTTCCCCTCCTCGATCAGGTCGAGCAGGGGCAGCCCGCGGTGGCGGTAGCCGCGCGCCACGTGCACCACCAGCCTCAGGTTGGCGAGGATGACGTGCTTGCGCGCCGCCTGGTCGCCGCGCCGCGAGCGTCCGGCCAGCTCGAGCAGATCGGGATGGGTGAGCAGCGGCACGCGCCCGATCTCGCGCAGGTAGAGGTCGAGCAGGTCGCGCTCGGGCTCGCCGGGGATGGGCTTGAGCTCGGCCACTGCGGCCTCGGCGTCCTCCTCGGGCAGGGCGACGCCCGCGCGAGCGGCATCGGCGCGGAAGCGCTCGAACTCGGCGTCGTCGAAGTCGGGGTCCACGAGCAGCGCCTCGTAGTCGCGCGCGGTGAGCGCGCCGCGGCGGCGACCCTCGGCGAGGGCCCCGGCGAGGCGGTCGCGGAAGCGGATGAGGTCGGGCGTGCTCATGAGTTTCCCCAGGCGGCCGGTCGGATCTCGAAGCTCCGGTGCCGCGACGGTCCTTCGCTCCAGCTCGCCTCTGCGCTCGTCACGATCGCGGCGCCCGGTCCCTCGCGCAGCGCCTCGAGCCACTGCTCGAGGGCTTCGCGCGGCCCTTCGGCCTCGGCCTCGACGCCGCCGTCATGGCGGTTCCAGACCGCGCCGCGGAGCCCGAGCGCCAACGCCTCCCGCCGCACGAACCAGCGGTAGCCCACACCCTGCACGCGTCCGCTGATCACGACCCGGAGATGCTGCATGGACCGGTTGGGAGGATGTGCCCGCACGGGGCGCACGTGTCAAGCGGGAAACCGCATGGGGCGGCGCGCCGCGCCGCGGAGGACGGAATGGTCGGGGCGAGAGGATTTGAACCTCCGACCCCCTGGTCCCGAACCAGGTGCTCTACCAGGCTGAGCCACGCCCCGAC
>CAYHRW010000400.1:0-2366 GCA_964359105.1 uncultured bacterium | reverse complement strand
TGCGGGACGCTACGAAGTGCGCCTTTCGGAGTTAATCCGATAGGCACGTTCCGGAAATTCTTGCCGGTTGAGCGGCGAGGGCTCCGATAGCCTGCCGCCCGAAGTGCGCGCGGATCACCCGCGGCACCGGGAGGCCAAGGAGGATGATCGGAGCCATGGAACGACATCGGGTGCAGGTGCTGCGGGCGGCGGGGATGACGCAGCAACGGATCCCCGCGGAAGCCGGGATCTCGGAGCGCAGCGTGCGGACGATCTGCGCGGAGCCGACGATCGAAGCGCTGGTCGACGTGGTACGGGCGCGCGAACGCGGGGTCGGGCGACCGGGCGTGGTCGAAGCGTTCCGGGAACCGCTCGCCGCCGTGCTCGAGGCTGAGCCGCGGCTCAAGACGGTGGAGCTCCTCCACCGCATGCGGGGCCTGGGCTACTGCGGTGGCAAGAGCGTGCTCTACGAGTTGGCGAAGGAGCTGCGCCCGCGACCGGTCACGCCGCTGGTGCGGTTCGAGGGCGTGCCCGGCGAGTTCTCGCAGCACGACTTCGGCCAGGTCGAGGTGGGCTATCTCGACGGGGCCGAGGAGCGGATCCACTTCTTCGCCTCGCGGCTCAAGTACTCGCGCTGGATCGACGTGCAGCTGGTCGAGGACGAGCGCATCGAGGCGCTGGTGAGGAGCCTCTTGGCCGGCTTTGCGAGCTTCGCGGGCATCCCGCTGGTGGCGGTGTTCGACAACCCGAAGACCGTGACGCTGGGCCGCGAGGGCGGGCGCATCCTGTGGAACGAGACGTTCGGCCAGATGGCGCTCGACTACGGCTTCGGGGTCGAGCTGTGCACGCCGGGACGCGGCCAGGAGAAGGGCTCGGTCGAGAACCTGGTGGGCTTCGTCAAGGGCAGCTTCTTCAAGGTGCGCCGCTTCCACGACCACGAGGACCTGGTGGTCCAGCTTGCCGACTGGCACCACGAGGTGAACGAGGTGCGTCCCTGCCGGGCGACCGGGGTGCCGCCAGCGACGCGCATCGAGGCCGATCGCGCGCGGCTGCGGCCGCTGGCGATCGCGCCGCAGGACTACGCGCTGCGCTTTCCGGTGATGGTGGGCCCGACCGGCGTGGTCACGTTCGAGGGCTACCGCTACTCGATGCCGCCCGAGGCGATCGGCATCCCGGGCACGCTGTGGCTCTACCGCGAGCGCGTGCGCATCGTCGCTGGCCGTTACGCCAGCGAGCACGCGCGGGTGCCCGAGTGCGGCCGCGACAGCATCCATCCCGAGCACCGCACCGCGCGGCTGGCGAAGGTCGCCGGCGAGCGCGGCCGGCTCTACCTCAAGCGCCAGGAGCTGCTCGACCTGGGCCCGGTGGCGGAGGTCTTCCTCACCGAGATCGTCCATCGCCATCGCTTCACCTGGAAGGCCGAGGTCGAACAGCTGCACGAGGCGCTGCTCGCGTACGGCCCGGCGGTCCTGCACCGCTCGCTCGTCGCCGCCGGTGAGCAGCGCCTCTTCGCCGCCCACCACGTGCTCGATCTCTTGCCGCAGGGGGTGCGCTCATGATCGCGCTCGATCTCGACGGCATGCTGCGGCGCCTGCACCTGCCCACGGTGCGCCGGCTCTATCCCGAGCTCGAGGTTCGCGTCGAGGCCGAGGGCCTCAGCCACCGCGACTTCCTCGCGCTCTTGATCGCCGAGGAGGTCGCCCATCGTGCCCAGACTCGCATCGAGCGCTCGGTGCGCAAGGCACGCTTCCCGTTCCTGCGCACCATCGAGGAGTTCGACTTCACCTTCCAGACCTCGGTGCGCCTGCAGTTGCTCGGCAGCTACCTCGGCCCCGAACTCGTGAGCGAGGGCCGCAACCTCATCCTGTGCGGTCCCTCCGGCACCGGCAAGACTCACCTCGCGGTCGCCATCGCCTACCGCGCCATCCAGAACGGCTTCGAGGCCCTGTTCACCAGCGCCGCGGCGCTGATCGAGAGACTCTCCGTCGCGACGCGCCGCGGCAACCTCGCGCAGACGCTCGCGCACTACACCCACCCGCCGGTGCTCGTGATCGACGAGGTCGGCTATCTCACCGTCGGCAGTGACGCCGCCAATCTCATGTTCCAGGTCGTCAACGAGCGCTACCTGCACCGCCGCCCGATGCTCTTCACTACCAACAAACCGCTGGCGGCGTGGGGACTGGTGCTGCATGATCCCGATCTCGCGGAGGCGATCCTCGATCGCGTCCTCGAGCGCGGGCGCCTCATCGAGCTACGCGGCGCGTCGTATCGTACCCGGCACCTCAAGCGTGCCGACACCCAACACCGGAACCCTCCTCGGGAACCGGCAGGAATATCCGGAACGTGCCTATCGGATTAACTCCGAAAGGCGCACTTCGTAGCGTCCC
>CAYHRW010000399.1:0-2369 GCA_964359105.1 uncultured bacterium | reverse complement strand
CCGGGCAAGGTGACCCGGGAGACCATGACCGACGCCATCGCACGGCTCGGCTACCGGGTGGAGACGTGAGCGCCGGGGTCGCGCGTGCGGCCGCGCGGCGCGCCGGTTCCCGGGCGCGGTGGCGCCTGGCGGGAGGTGAGATGAGTTCGCGTTCGAGTGGGCGCCCGCATCCATGGGGGCCCGATAGCCAGCAGGGGAAGGCGGCGGCCAACGAGGGGCGGCCCCCGGGCCGTGCGCTCGCCGTCCTGACCCTGCTGGTCACCTTTGCTGCCGCCGCGGCGCCGGTGCCGGTCTGGTCGGGTGATTCCCCGATTCCCGATTCCAGCGGCGTCGTACCGGCCGCGGCGGCTGCGTTCCCGGACACCAGCGGGACCGGTGTCATCGAGTGGGCCTACGACTCGTGGACCGCGCCGTGGGTGCAGGTCAAAGGTGGCACGCCCGCGCTCGCGGCGGCCTCGCACGCGACGTTCATCGCGCTCACCTGCGCCAGCGCGGAGCTGGAGCGCGAGCGCCTGGCCCGGCATCTGAGCACCGAGGAGTGCGAGCACCGCATGGCTGCGATCCGCGCGGACCAGGACACCGCCCTGATCTTCCGGCTGGACCTGCGCGTGTTCGACTTCCCGGGCGCGGCGGGCATCGCGCGCTTGGACCCGCGGACGACCCTGGTGCTCGAGGACGACCGCGGCAGGAGCTGGCGGCCGCTGGAAGTCCTCCGGGGCCCCGCGGTGCTCGCGGCAAGCGGGCTCAAGCTGCGGCGGGTCTACTACCGGCCGCCGTGGCTGCGCGGGACGCAGTTGCTCTTCCCCGACCAGTACGACCCGGGCGCTGGGCGCAACCTGACGGTGGCCGAACATCGGGTCCGCTTCGCGCGCCGGGAACCCGGCACCGGGGACCCCGTGGTGTCGAGCACCACGCGCTGGATCCGGATGCGGCTGGCGGCGCCGGGCTACGAGTGGGTCGCGACATGGACCTTCCGCCCGGACGCGGAGGAGCGGCCGTGAGATCGCGTTCACCGGGCCGGGTGGCCGGGTGGCGGCCGCGGGAGGAGGCTGGCGCGTCGGCAGCCGCAGGGGGCGTCTCGCGGTGGGCTTCTCGCTGGTCCACGACGCCGAGGCGGCCCGGGTGACGGTCGTCACCTCGATCGTGCCGTGGCGGCCGGAGGAGACGATGGACGAGAGCCTCGAGTTGGAGCTGGAGAAGCCGGACCTCGCACGTCTCGAAGCGTTCTTCGAGGCGCAGATCGTCCGGTTCGTCGTCGCGTACGTCATCGCCCGGGCGGCCGGGCGGGAACAGGGAACGCCCCACCGGGCGTGACCGGAGAGGAGGTTCGACGTGAAGCACGATCCGATGGGCGTGAGCGCCGGGAGGCGGTGGAGCGTCGTTCCGGCGGCGTGGGTGGCCAGCGTGCTGTTCCTCGCCACCGCGGTACTGTTCGCAACCCAGCGCCCGGCGCACAGCCAGTGCGCGATGATGGGCGGCGGGGGAGGTCGCGACCACGCGCAGCACCAGCAGAGCAAGGCGAAGCTGTCCGGCTCCGACAGGAAGCTCCAGCAGTCCATCGCCCGCCTGCTCTCGGAGGAGCGCGGGCGCACGCTTCTGGCGGATGCGCTGCTCGCGGATCCCGACTTCATGCGCGCGTTCATCGCGCACATGTTCGCGGTACCGGAGTGGCGCGCGCTGGCGGCGGACAGGCTCTCCGCTCCGCCGCCCGAGCCCGCGCCGGCGGCGCAGGCGGCGCTCTACCGCTGCCCGATGCATCCGGAGGTGACATCGGACAAGCCCGGGACCTGCCCGAAGTGCGGGATGGACCTCGAGCGGGTCAGGGCGGACTGAACGCGGCCCGCGCAGACCAACACCCCACGTCTCAGGAGGGACACATGAAGACGATTCTCTTGGCGTTCGCGATCCTCTCGCTTCTCGCCGGCGGCGCGGTGGGTTGCGCCACCGCGGGCGACGCGAAGGCCGGGGAGCAGCGCATCGCGATCCGCGTGACGAAGAAGGGTTTCGAGCCCGCCACGGTGAAGGTGCAGGCCGGCAGGCCCGTGGTGCTGGTCGTGACGCGCAAGGTGGAGAAGACCTGCGCCACCGAGATCATGATCAAGGACCACAAGATCCAGCAGGCGCTTCCTCTGAACAAGCCGGTCGAGATCCGCTTCACCCCGCAGAAGCCGGGTGAGCTGCGCTACGCCTGCGGCATGGACATGCTGGCCGGCAAGGTGATCGTCCGATAGGAGGTGCAGATGCCGCAGCCGACCATCCGAGTGCTGGTGGCCGCCATGCTGTCGTGGTTCGTCCTGGCCGCGCCGCTCGCGGCCCACGAGAAGCACCAGCGGGAGGCCGCTGCGCCCGAGACGGCGCGGTCGGGCGCC
>CAYHRW010000398.1:0-2371 GCA_964359105.1 uncultured bacterium | reverse complement strand
GTCCTGCTGTCGCCGAGCGGCCGTCCGTCCGCCGCGCCCACGCCCGGCTCGCTCTTCGCGCTGGGCAGCCGCCTGGTCGAGATCGCGAACTGGCGAGACATGCAGGCGGAGCTGCGCAGCCTGCCCGAGGGCTGGTCGCGCGACGGGAACCCGGCGCGGGTGTGCGTGGTGGAGCCGGACTCCACGCTCCCCGGAGGCGTCCTCGGCTTCGACGCGGAGCACGCCGCGGCGCTCATCCGCCGTGGCGAGGAGGACGGCTGGGCGGCGCTGGAGCGCGCCGGCTGGCTGGCGCCGGCGGCGCCATGACCGGGTCGGCTTGTGGCACCTCGCCGCTTCGTCTATCGTCCGTCCATGAGCGAAGCCGCGACGGGCGAGTGGCTGCTGCGCTGCGATGGCGGCGCCCGGGGGAACCCGGGGCCGGGGGCGCTCGGGTACGTGCTCGTGGACCCGCGGGGAAGGAGGGTGGACGCGCAGGGAGAGTACCTCGGTCAGGTCACGAACAACGTGGCGGAATACCGCGCGCTGCTCGCCGGCCTCGACGCGGCGGCCCGGCACGGCGCCGACCCGCTCGTCGTCTGCATGGACTCCGAGCTGGTGGTGCGGCAGATGACCGGGGAGTACCGCGTGAAGAACGCCGGGCTCAAACCGCTGCACGCCGCGGCCCGCGCCGCGGTGGCGAAGCTCCCGCGCGTGCGCTTCAGCGCGGTGCCACGCGAGGACAACGAGCACGCGGATCGGCTCGTCAACGAGACGCTCGACAAAGTCCTGGGTTCCGAGTCTCCCAGGTGATCGCGGGCGGTATGCCGACGCTTCCGCGCAAGCGGTCGCCGAGGCCGCCGTTCGAGGAAAGTCCGAACTCCAAAGGGCAGGGTGCCGGGTAACTCCCGGGGGGCGCGAGCCCACGGAAAGTGCAACAGAAAGCAAACCGCCAACGGGCGCGCGGCAACCGCGAAAGCGGCGCGCGCTGCGGGCAAGGGTGAAACGGTGCGGTAAGAGCGCACCAGCGGCCCCGGCGACGGGACCGGCTAGGCAAACCCCACCTGGAGCAAGACCGCATAGAGGGGGAGGAGTGTGACCCGCTCCGCTACCACCCCAGGGTCGGTCGCACCGAGGCGTGCGGAGACGCACGCCCCAGACGAATGATCACCACGGAGCAATCCGACAGAATTCGGCTTATGGGAGACTCGGGTTGAAACGCGCGCCGCGCCGGCAACGGCGCGGCGCGCGGCCTTCTCCGGCCGCTCGCCGCGCGGCGCGCCCGGGCGCCGCGCGCGCGGGCCGCATGCCGCACCCCGGGCTGTGGGCCGCGCTCGCGGCCTTCGTCCTCTATGCGCCGAGCTTCGGCTACGGCTTCGTGTGGGACGACCACCAGCTCGTCGAGCAGAACGCGCTGCTGCGCTCGGTCGCCGGGCTCCGGCACGCGCTGGTCTCCGACTTCTGGGTGACGAGCGGCGCCGACGCCTCGGGACTGTGGCGCCCGCTCATCAGCTTCTCCTACTGGCTGGACGGCACGCTCTCGCAGTGGACGCCGGGCCCGTTCCACGTCATGAACGCGCTGGCGCACGCGGCCGTCTCGGGGCTCACCGCGGCGCTGGCGCTCGCCGCCGGGGCGCCGGCGTGGGCCGCAGGGCTGGCCGGGCTGCTGTTCGCGGCGATGCCGGCACACGTCGAGTCGGTGGCGTGGATCTCGGGTCGCACCGACGTCTACTGCGCCGCGTTCTTCCTGCTGGCACTCCTGCTCGACCGCCGGGCCCGGGCGCGCGGGAAGCGCTGGCCGGGGGTGGGTGCGCCGCTGGCGCTGGCGCTCGCGCTGCTCGCCAAGGAGACCGCGCTGCCGTTCGTGGCGGTGGTGGCGGCCGCGGAGTGGACGGGCGCGCGTGGCCGGCGCGGCGATCTCCGCGACAGCGCGCGCTGGCTCATCCCGTACCTGGCGGTGTCCCTGGCCCACCTGGGGCTCCACGCCGCGTGGGTGAGCGCGCCGCACCCGGCCGGGGCGGGCGCGCTGGCGGCCCAGGGCGTCGGACCGAAGGCGGTGGCGCTGATGTTCCCCGCCTACCTGTCCTTCGCGTGGCCGTGGACGACGCACACTCCGGCCGTGACGCTCGAGGCCGGGCGCGCCGGGGGGGCGGCGCTCGCGGGGGCGCTGGCGCTGCACCTCGCGTTCCTGGCGGCGCTCGTGACCCTGCTGGCGCGGCGCGCCGCGGGGGCGGTGCCGCTCGCGCTGTTCTGGCTCACCCTGCTCCCGACGCTGGCGGTGAACCTCACGCACGGCTACCTGCTGTTCGCCGAGCGGTTCTTCTACCTGCCGTCGGCCGGGCTCGCGTGGGCGGCCGCGGCGGGCGCGGCCGCGCTGCGGGCGCGGCCCGCGCTG
>CAYHRW010000397.1:0-2373 GCA_964359105.1 uncultured bacterium | reverse complement strand
CGCGGCGCTGGCCCCACGCGCCATCCGCGCCGCGTCGCTGCGGCGCGCGCTCGCGGACGACGCGCTGCTGCTCGACTACCTGATCCACGCCGGCTCGCTCCACGCCATCGCGGTGACGCGCGCGCGGCTCGCTGCGGCCACCCAGCTGGTGCCCGAGGCCAGGCTCGGGCGGCTGGTCCACTCGCTGCTCTTCAGCCTGCGCGGCGCGGCATGGACGTCGCGGGACGCGCGCCCCGCGGACCGGGCGCTCGACGAGGAGCTGACGCTGCTGGCCGCGGCCGCGCTGTGGCCCGCGCTTCCGCACGGCACGGCACTCGACCGCCTGCGCACGCTCGCCGTGGTGCCTGTGGCGCCCCTCGCGCGGCTGCCGTGGGCGGCGCTGCCGCTGCCCGACGGGCGCGCGCTGTGCGAGTCACTCGAGCTGACCGTGGTGCCGGGGCTGCGGCTCGGCCTCGCGCGGGCGCGGCGAAGCGAGCCCGGCGGCCGGCCGCTGGTGGTGGCGGCGGACGCCGGCGAGCTGGCGAGCGTCGAGTCCGAGACCCGGGCGATCCTGCGGCTCTTCCCCGACACCACGCTGCTCGCGGGCAACGAGGCGACCGCCGCGCGCTTCCTCGCGCTGGCGCCCGCGGCGGACTGGATCCACTTCGCCGGGCACGGGCACTACCGGGCCGAGGCCCCGCACGAGTCGGGCCTGAGGTTCGCCGACCGCTGGCTGCTGGCGGGCGAGCTGGCCGACGTGGGGCTCGCCGCCCGCTGGGTGACGCTCTCGGCCTGCCAGAGCGCGCGCGCCCTGGTGCGCCCCGGCGAGGAGTGGTTCGGACTGGCCCGCGCGCTGCTCCTGTCGGGGGCGCGGGCGGTGGTGGCCGCGCAGTGGGACATCGAGGACGCCGCGGCCGCGGCGCTGATGGAGGATCTCTACGGCCGGATGTCGCACGGCGAAGGACTGGGCCAGGCCCTCGCCGGGGCCCAGGCCGCGCGACGGCATGCCGGGGTCCATCCGGTCGAGTGGGCCGGGTTCGTGATGCTGGCCGGGCCGGAGGCCGGCCGGGCCGGGATCGGGCGGCGGGGCACCCCGCGGCCTGAGCCGTCCCGGACGCGGAGCCCCCGCCCGGCGGAAAACGGAAGGATGCCGAGGTGAGCCGCGAGGAATTCCTCCCCCGTAACTGAGGCGCTTGATCTACTATCGAAGCCCGAACGGGAGGTCGTCATGTCAGCCATCAGCCCTGCTCCACACTCTGCCCGCGCGCGGCAACGCCCCCCCGTGAGCGCGCAACTGCTGGCCGCCATCCTCGCACTCGTGCTGGGCGCGGCGTCGTGTTCGCGCGCGCCGCTCACCGCCCCGAGCGTGAAGGAGGCGCCTGACGCCGTCGGTTCCACTTCGGGCGCGTCCACCGAGACCGGCGAGGTCGTCATCACCGTGACGCCGGGTGCCGACCCGTACCTGATCGCCAGCGACTACGGCGCGCTGGTGGTGGACGTCACCGATGGGCTCTCGGTGCTGCGCCCGACCGGGGGCGAGGTGGCGGACGTGCTGTGCACGCGCCTGTCGGGTGATCCGCGCGTGGTGACGGTCGAGCCGAACGCGGTGCTGGTGCCGGCCGAGGCACGCCAGCGCAGCTTCGCGTTCGACGACGGCTACGGCGCCATGGACACCTACCAGCAGCAGCCCGCCGCCGAGGCCATCAATCTCTACGCGGCGCACTATGCGGGCAAGGGTGACGACGTGGCGGTCGCGATCCTCGACACCGGCGCCGACCGCACGCACCCGGCGCTCGCCGGCCAGATCGCGGGCGGCTGGGACTTCATCGGCAATGACGCCGACTTCAGCGACACCCACGACGGCCTGGACAGCAACAGTGACGGCGTCGTGGACGGGGCGTACGGGCACGGCACCCACATCGCCGGCATCGTGTCGCTGGTCGCCCCGCGGGCGAAGCTCCTGATCGTGCGCGTGCTCGACTCGGACGGCCGCGGCGACGTGCGCTCCGTGGCGGCGGGGATCCGCTGGGCCACCCGGCACGGCGCGCGCGTCATCAACATGAGCCTCGGCATGCTGCAGAGCAGCCCCGCCATCAACTCGGCGATCGTCCAGGCCGCGGGCGAGGGCGTGCTGTGCGTGGCCTCGGCCGGCAACTGGGGCGCCGAGACACCGCAGGAGTTCCCGGCGCGGATGGGCGACGTGGTGGCGGTGGCCGCGGTGGACGCGGCGGAACAGCCGGCCAGCTTCACCTCGTACGGCAGCTTCGTGGACCTGTGCGCTCCGGGCCTCGCGGTGCGGAGCGCCTATCCGGGCGGGCTCTACCGGCTGTGGAGCGGCACCTCGATGTCCACCGCGTTCGTGTCGGGCACCGCGGCGCTGCTGCTCGCGAACCA
>CAYHRW010000396.1:0-2378 GCA_964359105.1 uncultured bacterium | reverse complement strand
CGGCTACACGTTCGTGCTCGCGAGCGTGGACCGCACCAACAGCAGCAAGTGGTTCAGGATGACGCCCGGGAGCAGCGCCGAGAAGAACGCCAAGAACTCGCTGGCCATCGATCCCGCGCACCGGCTCAACATCTACACCTGCAAGCCGGGGCAGAACCTGCTCGGCTGGGCCTACTTCCCCTGGTCGTACGCCGAGAGCAACAAGATGCACGGCGTCGTGTTCCACTACGGCTCGGTGCCGGGTGGCTACCTCTCTCCCTACAATCTGGGCGGCACCGCGGACCACGAGGTCGGCCACTACCTCGGGCTCTATCACACGTTCCAGGGCGGCTGCACCGATCCCAACGACTATGTGTCCGACACGCCGCAGGAGGGCACCTCGACCTCGGGCTGCCCGACCAACAAGGACACCTGCCCGGCGGCCGGGCTCGATCCGATCCACAACTACATGGACTACTCGACCGACGTCTGCTACACGCAGTTCACCTCGGGTCAGGACGCGCGCATGGACCAGATGGTGCCGCAGTACCGGCCGAGCCTGCTGAACGCGGCCGTGGCGCAGATGGTCTCCAGGCCCGACGCCGACCCCGCGGGCATGCCGTCGCTGAAGGGCGGCGTGGCGTTCCGCGGCGCCTTCCCCAACCCGTTCGCCGGCCAGACCGTGCTGCGCTTCGCACTGCCGCGCGCGGAGCGGGTGTCGCTCAAGGTCTACAACATCACCGGCCAGCTGGTGCGCACGCTGGTGGATGGCGAGCAGCAAGCGGGCGAGCGCGCGGTGCTGTTCGAGGCCGGCGACCTCCCGGCGGGGATGTACTTCGCGGCGCTGAAGGTCGGTGCCACGCAGGTGAGCCGCAGCGTCATCCTGGTGCGGTAGCCGCGGTCCTCATCCGACGCGCGAGCGGGGCCGGTCCCACGACCGGCCCCGATTCGTTTCGCGCGCACGGATGTGGCAGAGTCCCGCCATGCGAAGCACGCCCGACCCGTTGCGCGTCCAGGTCCTGCTCGAGACCGCGCGCGCGCGGACGGCGGCGCCGGGCGCCTGGGAGCGGCTGCTGGTCGTGGACGTCCCGCGCCAGCGCCTGGTGCTGTGCGACGCCGCGGGGCGCGGGCTCGCGGAGTACCCGGTCTCGACCGCGGCGGCGGGGATCGGCGGACAGGAAGGCTCGCTCCAGACCCCGCCGGGCTGGCACCGCATCCACGCCCGGATCGGCGCCGGCGCGCCGGCCGGAACCCGCTTCGTGAGCCGCGCGCCGAGCGGCGAAGTATGGGGCGGCGAGCCGCGCGAGGAGGACCTGATCCTCACGCGCATCCTGACGCTCGAGGGGCTGGAGGACGGCGTGAACCGCGGCCCGGGACGCGACTCGCTCGAGCGCTTCATCTACCTCCACGGCACCAACCACGAGGACGCGCTGGGGCGCGCCGCCTCGCACGGCTGCGCGAGGCTCTCGAACGCCGACGTCATCGAGCTGTTCCACCGGGTGCGCGAGGGCGACCCGGTGGTTGTGCTTGACCAGGTCCCGCTCGTCCCGTACCGGGCGGGCCGCTTCCACTACGCGGGCATCGGCGGCAGCGGCATGAGCGCGCTTGCGCAGTTCCAGGCGATGCGCGGCGGCCGCGCGAGCGGCAGCGACCGCGCCTTCGACCGCGGCGAGCGTGCCGGGGCGCGCGCGCAGCTCGAGCGCCTCGGCATCCGCATCACGCCCCAGGACGGCAGCGGTGTCGCGGGCGACTGCGCGACGCTCGTGGTCTCGAGCGCGGTCGAGGACCAGGTGCCCGACGTGGCGGCGGCGCGCGCGCGCGGCGTGCCGGTCGCGCATCGCTCTGAGCTGCTCGCCGATCTCGTGGCGAGCCACCGCACCATCGCCGTCACCGGCACCAGCGGCAAGTCCACCGTGGTGGCGATGATCTTCGAGATCCTGCGCGGCGCGGGCCGCGACCCCTCGGTGATCACCGGCGGCGAGCTGGTGGTGCTGCAGCGCGAGGGGCTGTGGGGAAACGCGTGGGCCGGCGGCTCCGACCTGCTGGTGGTCGAGGCCGACGAGAGCGACGGCTCGGTGGTGCGCTACGCACCCGCCGTCGGCGTGATCCTCAACCTCCAGCGCGACCACCGCGAGATGGACGAGGTGGCCGCGATGTTCGCCACGTTCCGCGCGCGCACTCGCGAGACGGTGGTGCTGGGCGATGGCGGGAACCTCGCCGCGCTCGCCCGGGACGCTCTGGTGTTCGGCTTCGGGCCGGGCGCCGCGGTGCGCGGCGAAGAGGTGGCGCTCGCGCCCGCGGACGGCGCGTTCGAAGTGGACGGCGTGCGCTTCGCGCTCCCGGTGCCGGGGCGGCACAACGTCGAGAACGCGCTCGCCGCTATCGCCGCCTGCCGCGCG
>CAYHRW010000395.1:0-2381 GCA_964359105.1 uncultured bacterium | reverse complement strand
GTAAGCGCCGGCAGCACCGGAAGGGAGTGCAGCGCCGCGAGCCCTGCGGCGGCGCCCGGCCAGTCGCGCACCAGCGGCTCAGCCAGCGCGCGGCTCTGGCTGTGGGCGCACGCCAGCACCAGGATCCCGGCCTCCATCGCGCCGCCGCCGCGCAGCCGGACCTCCACGCGGCCGTCGCGCTCGGCGAGCGCCGCCACATCGTGCCCGAGGCGCACGTCCACCTCGCGCGCCAGGAGCTTCGGGAAGGCGCTCACGCCCTCGACGCGCGCCATTCGCCGCCGCCCGGGGCGGAAGAAGTCGGGATTGCAGGCGAGCCGCACCTCCCGCACCCGCACCGGCCAGCCCGGGATCTTGCCCGCCGGATCCAGCTCGTTCAGCGCCTCGGCGAACTCCCCGGAGCACGCCGGCAGGAATGGAAGGCCGAAGTCCACCGGCTGCCCGTTCACGCGCCGCGTGGCGCAGCGCCCGCCCGCCCCGCGCGCGCGCTCCAGCACCACCGCCGGGACGCCGCGGCGGGAAAGCTCGCGCGCGCAGGCGAGGCCGGCGACGCCGGCGCCCACCACCAGGACCTGCGGCCGCTTCATCGTCGTCGAATATACCACCGGGTTCTGGTACTCCTTTCGCATGCGACCGGTTCCGGCGGGTCCCGCGCCGCGCCACGGTCCGGAGCCCGACGCCGGCGCCGCGCGGCGGAGCGCGGTGCGCGCGTGGTGCCTCTACGACTGGGCCAACTCCGCGTTCGCGACCAGCGTCATCGCCGCCATCCTCCCACCGTTCTTCGCCGCGGTGGCCGGCCGCGAGCTGCCGAAGCATCTCGCCACCGCCACCTGGGGCTACGCCAGCTCGGCCGCGCTGCTGGTCGCCGCGGTGATCGGCCCGGTGCTGGGCGCGGCCGCGGACCACCTGGGGCGCAAGAAGCCGCTGCTCCTCGCCTGCGTGGCAGCGGGCGCGGCCGCCACCGCGCTGCTCGGGCTCGCGCCATGGGGCGGGTGGCACGCATTGCTCGTGCTGTTCGCGATCGCCTTCGTCGCCTTCGCCGCCGGCAACGTGCTCTACGACGCGCTGCTCCCCGCGGTCGCCGCACCCGGCGAGATGGACCGCGTCTCCTCGCGCGGCTTCGCCTACGGCTACGTCGGCGGCGGGCTGCTGCTGGCCGTGAACCTGGCGTGGATCCTGAAGCCGCGGGCGTTCGGGCTCGCCGACGCGGACGCCGCGACCCGGCTCTCGTTCGTGAGCGTGGCGCTGTGGTGGCTGCTGTTCTCGATCCCTCTCTTCCGCCGCGTCCCCGAGCCGCGCAGCGTGGCCGGGCCCCGGCCGCTCGCCGGGATGCCCGGCGCGGTGGCGCGCCGCCTCGCTCGCACGCTCGCGGGGTTGCGCCGGCAGCCCGAGCTGTTCCGCTTCCTGATCGCGTTCTGGCTCTACAGCGACGGCATCGGCACCATCATCAAGATGGCCACCATCTACGGCGCGGAGATCGGGATCGGACGCACCGACCTGATCGGGGCGCTGCTCCTGGTCCAGATCCTGGCCGCGCCCGCGAGCCTCGCGTTCGGCCGTCTCGCCGGGCGCTTCGGCGCGCGCCCGGCCATCCTCGCCGGGCTGGCCGGCTACCTCGGCATCACGCTGTTCGCGTTCTTCCTCACCCGCCCCTGGCACTTCTGGGTGCTGGCCGCGCTCGTCGCGATGTTCCAGGGCGGCACGCAGGCGCTGTCGCGCTCGCTGTTCGCGACGCTCGTGCCGCGCGCCCGCGTCGGGGAGCTGTTCGGCTTCTACTCGGTGAGCGAGAAGCTGGCCGGCGTCGTCGGCCCGCTGCTCTTCGGCCTGGTCGCGCAGGCGAGCGGCGCGGGACGGCTCGGCGTGCTCACGCTGCTGCCGTTCTTCCTCGGGGGTGGCTGGCTGCTCGCCACCGTGGACCTCGAGCGCGGGGCGCGGCGCGCGCAGGAGTCCTGAGGGCAGGTCGCCGGCGGCCGGGACCGGGGTTCGCAGCGCGCGCGGTCCCGACGGCCACGGTCCCGGCGGCCCATGCCCGCGCGCGGCGCAAGTGCTAGCATCACGTCCGCCGGCAGTGGCACGCCCTCCCCACGGAATGTCCGGGCCCACGTCCGGTGGAGGTGGCGCTTGATGACGGAAAGCGCGATCCACATCCTGCTCGTCGAGGACAACCCGAACGACGTCGAGTTGACGCTGCACGCGCTGGCCGCGCGCGGGGTCACGGCCGAGATCCACGTGGCGCGCGACGGCGCCGAGGCGCTCGAGTTCCTGCTCGGCGGCCCGCACGCGGCCCCGCGCGGCTCGCCCGCGCTCGTGCTCCTCGACCTCAGGCTGCCGCGCGTGGACGGGCTCGAGGTGCTGCGGCGGATGCGGAGTCACGCGCGCACCCG
>CAYHRW010000394.1:0-2382 GCA_964359105.1 uncultured bacterium | reverse complement strand
CCTCGCGCTCGAGCGCTTCGTCACCATCTACGGCGCCGAGGCCGGCAACCTCGCCCTCAAAGCCTTCGCCGTCGGCGGCGTGTTCGTGGGCGGCGGCATCGCGCCGCGCATCCTGCCCTTCCTGCGTGCGGGGGGCTTCGCCCGCGGCTTCGCCACCAAGGGGCGCATGAGCCCCGTGCTGGCGCGCATCCCGGTGAGCGTCATCCTCGACGACCGCACCGCGCTGTGGGGCGCGGCCACGGTCGCGCTGTCGGAGGAGCGATGGAGCTGACCCGCGAGGACGCGCGGCTCGAGCAGCTCGCAGTGAACACCATCCGCTTCCTCGCGGTGGACGCGGTCGAGCAGGCGAAGAGCGGGCACCCCGGCATGCCGATGGGCATGGCCGACGCCGCGTTCGTGCTGTGGACGCGCTTCCTGCGCTACCGCCCCGACGACCCCGCGTGGCCCGATCGCGACCGCTTCGTGCTCTCGGCCGGGCACGGCTCGATGCTGCTCTACGCGCTGCTGCACCTGGCCGGCTTCGACCTGCCGCTGGAGGAGCTGAAGCGCTTCCGCCAGCTCGGCAGCCGCACGCCCGGCCATCCCGAGCGCGGCCACACCCCCGGCGTCGAGACCACCACCGGCCCGCTCGGCCAGGGCTTCGGCAACGGTGTGGGCATGGCGGTGGCGCAGCGGATGCTCGCCGCGCGCTTCAACGACGACGACTTCTCCCCCGTCAACTGGCGCGTGTTCGGCATCGTCTCGGACGGCGACCTGATGGAGGGCGTGGCCTCCGAGGCCGCCTCGCTCGCCGGGCACTGGGGGCTCGGCAACCTGGTCTACCTCTACGACAACAACCGCATCACCATCGAGGGCTCGACCGACCTCGCCTTCACCGAGGACGTCGCCAGGCGCTTCGAGGCCTACGGCTGGCACGTCGAGAAGGTGAGCGCCTACCACCGCGCCGCGCTCGAGCAGGCGATCGCGCGCGCCGTCGCCGAGACCGGGCGCCCGAGCCTGGTCGTCACCCGCAGCCACATCGGCTTCGGCGCGCCGGACAGGCAGGACACCCGCGAGGCGCACGGCGAGCCGCTCGGCGCCGCCGAGGTCGCGGCCGCGAAGCGCGCGCTGGGCTGGCCCGAGAACCCCGCGTTCCTGGTGCCCGACGAGGTGCGCGCCCTGTTCGCGCGCCGCGCGGGATCGCTCGCGGGCGAGTACGAGGCATGGCAGACCGGCATGAAGCAGTGGCGCGCGCGCCATCCGGAGAAGGCCGCGCTGTGGGACGACCTGCTCTCGAAGCGCGTGCCCGCGGACCTGCTCGAGCGGCTCGTCGCCTCCGCCCCGGCCGGCGCGGGCGCCACGCGTACGCACGGCAGCGCCGTGCTCCAGCAGGCAGCAACGCTGGTTCCGGCGCTGGTGGGCGGCAGCGCCGACCTCGAGCCCTCGACCAGGACCGCCATCAAGGGCTCGGCGAGCATCGCGAAGGGATCGTTCGCGGGCCGCAACTTCCACTTCGGCATCCGCGAGCACGGCATGGGCGCGATCCTGAACGGCATGGCGCTGTCGGGCTTCATCCCCTACGGCGCCTCGTTCCTGGTGTTCAGCGACTACGCGCGCCCCGCCATCCGGCTCTCGGCGCTGATGGGGCAGCAGGTCGTGTTGGTCTTCACGCACGACAGCGTGTTCCTCGGCGAGGACGGCCCCACGCACCAGCCGGTCGAGCACCTCGCCGCGCTGCGCGCCATCCCGAACCTGCTGGTGGTGCGCCCCGCCGACGGCATCGAGACCGCGGCCGCCTGGGCGCTCGCGCTGGAGCGGAAGGACGGCCCCACGCTGCTCGCGCTCACGCGGCAGAGCCTGCCCGCGCTCGAGCGCCCGGCCTCGTTCCGCGCGGAGCACCTGCGGCGCGGCGGCTACGTGCTGCGCGAGTCGGAGGCGCGTGACGCGGTGACCCTGATCGCCACCGGCTCGGAGGTGGGCCTGGCGCTGGAGGCGGCGAAGCTGCTCGCGCCCGGCCTGCCGTGCCGGGTCGTGAGCATGCCTTGTCCGCAGCTCTTCCTGGCGCAGGATCCCGCGTGTCGCGACGCCGTGCTGCCGCCCGGCGGCCGGCGCGCGACGCGCGAGGCGGGCGGCACCGACGGCTGGCACCGCCGCGCCGGCGAGCGCGGCCTCACCATCGGCCTCGACCGCTTCGGCGCCTCAGCGCCGCCGGTGCAGCTCCAGGAGCACTTCGGCTTCACGCCCGGATTAGTCGCCGAGCGCGTGCGGGCGTGGGTGGAGGAGTCGGAGGCGCGCTGAGCGCGGGCGGTGGCAGTGGCCGCAGCGGACGGTGCGGTCAGCTGTCCTTCGGCAGCCTCAACTCGGCGTCGAGAGGCACCTCGATCGTGTCGCCACTCCCCAGCC
>CAYHRW010000393.1:0-2388 GCA_964359105.1 uncultured bacterium | reverse complement strand
CGGAACACTTTCGGGGCGGGGACGACTATGTCGCGGACGTACCCGCCGTAAGGGCTGCGGGCGACCGCGCGGTCGCCCTCGCGCCAGGGCTCCACCTGCGCGCCGACGCGTACCACCTCGCCCGCGACTTCGAAGCCGGGGCTGTAGGGACGCGGGGGCACGGTGCCGTAGAGCCCTGCGCGCATCAGGAGGTCCGCGAAGTTGACGCCCGCGGCCTGCACCCGCAGGTGCACGTCGCCCTCGCCGAGCTCGCGCAGCGGGACCTCCCGCTCCACGAGGACCTCGGGTGGGCCGTGGCGTTCGATCAGAATGGCGCGGGTCATGATGCCGAAGATACGGTGGGCTGCGGGTCCGCACGAGAAGTCCTCGGCGGCTGCGCGCGAGCGCCGTGCCGGAGCCGCTGCTCGAGGCGGCGGCCCATCACCTCAGTTGCAGCCTCTCCATCCGCGGGGTAGCTTGGCCCTCGGGCGCCGCGATTCGCGGGGCCCCTCCGGAGGTGGCACCATGAAGCAGCTCGCTCTTCGCGCCGCGGGACTCACGGTCCTCGCGGCGCTCGTCGTTTCGGGCCGCGTCGCCGCGCAGCAGACCGACGAGGCGACCGTGCCGGTCGTCGGTGAGGCGACCATCCGCGGCGACAGCCTGCTGGCCGCCAGCAACGCCGCCAAGATGGCCGGCTACCGCGAGGCGCTGCGGATCCAGCTCGACCGCCTGCTGGACTCCCTGGGGGCCGCCGAGGCGTACCCGAGGCTCCAGAGCCGCGCCCGCTCCTACGTGCGCCGCGAGGAGGTCGAGAACGAGGAGCGCGAGGGTAACGTGCTCCGCGTCTCGCTCCGCGTCGTGCTCGACGTCGCGCGCCTCAAGAGCGACCTCGAGGCGCTCGGGTACGAGATCCGCACCATCGGCGCCGACCTCCCGTCCGTGATGGTGGTGATCGACGAGTACTACGTGCACGATCCCCGGGCAAGCAACATCCAGGCCGCCGACGTCACGATGCCCAGCGCGCTGGCCGGGCGCGGGCAGGCGGCGACGATCCCCGACTCGCTCGTGGACCCGTACCTGAGCCCCGAGTTCCGCCAGGCCGGGTCGCGCGTCTCGGCGACGGCGCTCGAGGAAGCCCTCAACCGCAACCAGTTCACGGTGCTCGACCCGAGCACGGTGGCCGCCCTCCGCTCGGATATCCCGGCCCTGACGGCGGACCTGATGAAACAGGGCGATCTGCTGGCCGAGTTCGTGCGGCGCGCCAACGAGCGCTTCCACGCCCAGCTGGTTCTCGTGGCGGCGGCGAGCGCGCTCAACGTCGGCAAGGATCAGAACGGCCTGGATTCGCGGCGCTCCCTGATGACCTATCGCGCCATCGACGCGTCCACGGGCCGGGTGCTCGCCAGCGGCGCGCTCGAGAGCGCCGCGCAGGCCTCCGACCCGCTCGTGGCCCGGCAGCGGGCCTACACGCGGGTGTCCGAGCTCGCGGCCGAGCGGCTGGTCCCGCAGCTCACCCGCGCCTGGCGGGACCGTGCCTCGCGCGGCGAGCTGTTCATCATCGAGCTGGTGGGGTTCCAGGGCTTCGCGTCCGCCCGCGCGTTCATGGAGGCCGTCCAGGGGATCGAGGGCGTGACGCAGGCGCGCCAGACGCAGCTCGACGTCCCCGGCCGGCGGATGCGCGTCGAGGCCATGTTCACGCGGGGGCGGGACGAGCTGATGGGCGAGATCTTCGACGAAGCGCGCAAGATCCCCGGGTTCGAGACCTTCGATCTGCGCAATCAGCGAGGCAACGAGATCATCTTCGGGGTCCGTCCGTAAGCAGGAGGAGATAGCCATGACGACCGCCAGACAGCGTGGCGTGGCCACGCTTGGGGTACTCGCCGCCATCGCGCTGGCTGCCGGGCCGGCGCACGGTCAGATCCGGCCGCCGAGGATGCCCGGGCGGACCGGTCCGTCCCCCGAGGTCGCGCGCCTGCTCTCGCGCATCGACACCACGCGTGCCCTGTTCGACCGCGCCACTTTCCTGCTGTACCAGGCGGCGGGCGTGATGGAGGCCGCCGTAGCCACGCAGGAGCGCCGGGCCGAGATCCGCCGGGAGCTGGCGTCGGCCGATTCCATCGAGCGGCGGGGCGGCGACAACCGGGTCCAGCTGAACGCCGAGGATCGCGCCACCGGGCTCGAGCAGGCCACGGCGGCGCGCCGGTACGAGCAGGCCCAGCTCTCGGACGTGCAGGCGCGCAACGTGAGCAACGTGGGCTTCAACGCGGCCGTGGCGCTCCTCATGGACGGCTTCGCGTTGAACGAGGCGCGGCAGCTGACCGGCGAGGCGCAGCGGGCGGCGCAGAGCATCGGCAGCGATCCGGCGCAGCTGGCCCACGCCAACCGGCTGCGCGCCGCGGCCACGGAGGA
>CAYHRW010000392.1:0-2390 GCA_964359105.1 uncultured bacterium | reverse complement strand
CCGCCGAAGTCGGTGAACATCTTGGCGAAGGTGGGGATGATGAAGATGAGCATGAACGCGGTCGCGCCCAGCGCCACCGACAGCACCACGGCCGGGTAGATCATGGCGCCCTGGATCTTGCGCTTGAGCGCGTCGGCCTTCTCGATGTAGGTCGCGAGCCGCATCAGGATCTCGTCGAGCACGCCGCCGGCCTCGCCCGCCGCGACCATGTTGCGGAACAGGTCGTCGAACACGTTCTTGTGCTTGCCGAGCGCGTCCGCCAGGGTCGAGCCGGACTCCACCTCGCGCGTCACCTCGCCGATCACGCGGCCGAACGACGGCTTGCTGGACTGCTTGGCCAGGATGTCGAGGCACTGCACGAGCGGCAGGCCCGCCGAGATCATGGTGGCGAACTGGCGCGTGAAGATGGCGAGGTCCTTGGTGCTGACCCCGCTCCCGCCCAGCTTCGGCATCTTGAAGCCCGCGCTCTTCGGACTGAGCGCGGTGACCAGGATCTTGCGCCGGCGCAGGAGCTCGACGGCCTCCTCCTGGCGCCCGACCTCGATCTCGCCGGTCTGCGACTCGCCCGCGAGTGTGCGGCCCTTCCACACGAAGACTGGCATGCGATCCTCCTACGCGGCCTTCCGCCAGACCTTGCCGAGCATCTGCTCGAGCTCGGTCCGGTCGCTGCAGCGCTCGAGGGCGTCCTCCGGCGACAGCGCCTTGTCGAGCACCGCCTGGAGGAGCGCCTGGTTCATGGTCTGCATGCCGAACTTCTGCCCGGCCTGCATGAGGCTGTAGATCTGGTGCGTCTTGGCCTCGCGGATCACCGCCTTGATGGCGGGAGTGCACACGAGGACCTCCGCGCACATGACCCGGCCGGTGCCGCGGCTGCGCGGGATGAGCTGCTGCGTGATCACGCCTTCGAGCGAGAAGGCGAGCTGAGTGAGGACCTGCTTCTGCTGGTCCGAGGGGAACACGTCCACGATGCGGTTGACCGCCTCGTAGGTCGAGTTGGTGTGAAGCGTGGCGAACACCAGGTGCCCGGTCTCGGCGATGGTGAGCGCCGCCTGGATGGTCTCGAGGTCGCGCATCTCGCCGATGAGGATGACGTCAGGGTCCTGGCGCAGCACGTACTTGAGCGCGGTCGCGAACCCGGCCGTGTCCGAGCCCACCTCGCGCTGGTTGACGATGCACTTCTTGTGGTGGTGGATGTACTCGACCGGGTCCTCGATCGTGATGATGTGGCAGGCACGGGTCTGGTTGATCTTGTCGAGCATCGCCGCCAGCGTCGTGGACTTGCCGCTGCCCGTGGGCCCGGTCACCAGCACCAGCCCCTTCTGCCGCGACGTGAACTCGCGCGCCACCGGCGGGAGCCCCAGCTTCTCCAGCGGCATGATGTCGAACGGGATCTGCCGGATCACCATGGACACCACGCCGCGCTGCAGGAACACGTTCGCGCGGTAGCGGGCCAGCCCCTTGATGCCGAACGAGAAGTCGAGCTCCTTCGTGGTCTCGAAGCGCTTGCGCTGCTCGTCCGACATCACGCTGTAGGCCAGCTGGGTCGTGGTCTCGGGCGTCAGCACATCGTACTCGGTCGGCGTGATGGCTCCGTCCACGCGGAGCTCGGGGGGCACGCCGGCGGTGATGTGCAGGTCCGAGGCCTGGCGCGTCACCATGTCTTCCAGCAGCTGTCGCAGGTTCACCACGTCGTTATCCTCCTTGGGGCGCGGAGCGCCACCGGGTCGTCGGCCTCCTCCGCGGCTAGAGTTGGTCCGCCGCGGTCTCTTTGAGCACTTCCTCGACCGTGGTCAGGCCGCGCTTCAGCTTCTCGAGCGCGTCCCGCCGCAGCGTGAGCATCCCTTCCTCGATGGCCACCCGCTTGATCTCGCTCGCCGAGGCGCGCTCGAGGATCAGGTCGCGGATCCGGTTCGAGAGCGGCATCACCTCGTAGACGCCATGGCGGCCGCGGTAGCCGGTGTTGTTGCAGTCCACGCAGCCCTTGCCCTCGCAGAACGTCGCGTCCTTCGCGTCGTCCTCCGAGAGCTGGAGCTCGCGCAGGACCTCGCTCGCGAGCGTGATCGGGGTCTTGCAGCTCACGCACACCTTGCGCACCAGGCGCTGCGCCAGGATCAGGTTGACCGACGACGCCACCAGGAACGGCTCGATCCCCATGTCGATCATGCGGCCGATCGCGCTGGGCGCGTCGTTGGTATGCAGGGTCGAGAGCACCAGGTGCCCGGTGAGCGCCGCCTTGACCGCGATCGAGCCGGTGTCGAGGTCGCGGATCTCGCCGACCATGATGATGTTGGGGTCCTGCCGCAGGAATGCCTTGAGCGCCGCGGAGAACGTGAGTCCGATGTCCTCGTGCACCAGCACCTGGTTGATGCCTTCCAGGTTGTACTCGACCG
>CAYHRW010000391.1:0-2393 GCA_964359105.1 uncultured bacterium | reverse complement strand
AGCTCGGTGTAGGCGAGCTGCCAGAGCATGAAGTTCGAGAGCCGCATCTCGCCGCCGGTGCGGATGAGCAGGTCGGGGTCGGGGAGCCCCGCGGTGTAGAGGAAGCTCGCGAGCAGCTCCTCGTCCACGTCCCCCGCCCGCAGGTGCAGGCGCTCGCGTTCGGCCAGCAGGCGGCGCACCGCGTCCACCAGCTCGGCGCGCCCGCTGTAGGAGAGCGCGAGGTTGAGCAGCATGCCGGTGCAGCCCGCGAGATGGTCCTGGGTCTCGGCGATCGCGCGGCGCACCGCCGCGGGCAGATCCTCGAGGCGCCCGACCACCTGGAGCCGGACGTTCTGCTTCCTGAGCTCCGCGCGCTCGGCCCCGAGGCTCTGGCGCAGCATCGCCATGAGCGCCGAGACCTCGCGGGCCGGCCGGTTCCAGTTCTCGACCGAGAAGGTGTAGAGGGTCAGGACCTCGACGCCGAGCGCCACGCAGCCCTTGACCGTCTCGCGCACCGACTCGCGTCCGGCGCGATGGCCCAGCAGGCGCGGGACGCCGCGGGCCCGGGCCCAGCGGCCGTTGCCGTCCATGATGATCGCGACGTGCCGCGGCAGGTTGCCGCGCGCGATCAGCTCCTCGGGGGTCGGAATGCGGGCGGGCACCGGTCCTCCCATGGCGGCCGGGAGCCGCGCGGCCGCGGCGCTCGGCCGACGCGGCCGGCCCCCGGCCGCGCGGATCACACCTCCATGATCTCGGCCGTCTTCTTCTTCAGCACCTCGTCCACCATCGCGATGGCGCGATCGGTGAGCTTCTGGGTCTCGGCCTCGAGGCGCTTGCCCTCGTCCTCCGGGATCTCCCCGTCCTTCACCTGCTTCTTGAGGACGTGGAGCACGTCGTGCCGGATCTGGCGGACGTGCACGCGGCCCTCCTCGGCGAACTTCGCGACCAGCTTCACGATGTCCCTGCGGCGCTCCTCGGTGAGCGTCGGGATCGGGACCCGCACCACGATGCCGTCGTCCGTCGGGTTGAGCCCGAGGTCCGACTGCTGGATCGCCCGGCTGACCGTCTTGACCAGGCTCTTGTCCCACGGCTGCACCACCAGCAGCCGCACCTCGGGGGCGCTCACCGTGCCGACCTGGTTCAGGGGCACGAGCTGCCCGTAGGCCTCCACCTTCACGGTGTCGAGCAGCGCCGGGGAGGCCTTCCCGGTGCGGATCCCCGCGTACTCGCGGCGCACCGCCTCGACCGCCTTCTTCATGCGTTCATCCGCTTCCGCCAGCTGCCTGTTGAGCATCGTCATTCCCTCACCGACGTCCCGACCGCGTCGCCCTGGACCACCTTGAGCAGATTCCCGCGCTGGCCCACGTTGAACACCACCAGCGGGAGCCGGTTCTCGCGCAGGAGCGTGATGGCGGTCAGGTCCATGACCCCGAGCCCGCGGTCGAGGATATCCTTGTAGGTGATGTGGGGAAAGAACGTGGCGTCCGGGTGCTTCTCCGGATCGCTGCTGTACACGCCGTCCACCCGCGTGGCCTTGAGGATGACGTCCGCGCCGATCTCGACGGCGCGGAGCGCGGCCGCCGTGTCGGTGGTGAAGTACGGGTTCCCGGTGCCGGCCGCCAGCACCACGATGCGACCCTTCTCCAGGTGCCGCACGGCGCGCCGCCGGATGTACGGCTCGCACACGCGCGCCATCTCGATCGCCGACATGACGCGCGTGTAGAGGCCGCGGCGCTCCAGGGCGTGCTGCAGCGCCAGCCCGTTGATCACGGTGGCGAGCATCCCCATGTAGTCCGCGCCCACGCGGTCCATCCCGCGCGTGCTCGCGGCTAGCCCGCGGAAGATGTTCCCGCCCCCGGTGACGATGCCCACCTGCACGCCGAGCTGGTGCACGTCGCGGAGCTCGTCCGCGAGGCCGTCCATCACCCGCTCGTCGATGCCGTACTCGCCCTCGCCGGCGAGGATCTCGCCCGAGAGCTTGATGAGGATGCGCTGGTAGCGCGCGGCCAAGGCCGTCTACTCCTGCCCGAGCCGGAAGCGGGCGAAGCGGCGCACCACGACGTTCTCCCCGGTCTTCGCCGCGGCCTCGCTGACCAGGTCGCCGACCGTCTTCTTGTCGTCGCGGATGGAGGGCTGCTCCAGCAGGCACACCTCGGCATGGTACTTCTCGAGCTTGCCGGCCACGATCTTCTCGATCATGGCCTCGGGCTTGCCCTGCTCGCGCAGCTGCGCGCCGTAGATCTCGCGCTCGCGCTCGAGGAACGCCGCCGGCACGTCCTCGCGGCGCACGAAATCGGCGCCCGCGGCCGCCACCTGCATGGCGAGGTTGCGCACCAGCTCCGCGAACTCCGCGGTGCGCGCCACGAAGTCGGTCTCGCAGTTCACCTCGATCAGGACGCCCACCCGGTTGCCGG
>CAYHRW010000390.1:0-2398 GCA_964359105.1 uncultured bacterium | reverse complement strand
CTGTCTGGAAGGGACTGGCAGCCGGATGTCCGATCGTCCGGCGCCTTCCTACGCCTGAAGGGGGGGTTCATAAAGGGGAGGCGTAGTCCGCTTGACGCAAAGACGCTAGCACGGGGCTGGTTCTCCATACAAGCGGAATCTCTGGAAACCGTGCATTTTGCGAGACAGGGGGGCACAGCGGGGTCCTGCGGCCCTGAACCCCCGCACCGCGATGCCCATACCTCACGGTCTGCGGCGGTTGACCGGCCCTGTCCATCAGATGTGGATGGCCCGCTTCCCCACCGCCAGCGCCGCTTCCTTGACCGCCTCGGGCAGCGTCGGGTGGGCGTGGACCGAGCGGGCGACATCCTCGGCGCTCGCGCCCAACTCCATCGCCACCGCCAGCTCGGCGATCAGGTCGCTCGCACGCGGGCCCACGATGTGGGCGCCCACGATGCGGTCGGTCGCGGCGTCGGCCAGGATCTTGACCTGGCCGTCACGCTCGCCCATGGCCCTGGCGCGGCCGTTCGCGAGGAAGGGGAAGGTGCCCACCGCGACCGCGAGGCCCTGCTCCTTCGCCTGCTCCTCGGACAGCCCGACGCTCGCCAGCTCGGGCCAGGTGTAGACCACGCTGGGGATGCAATCGTAGCGGACGTGGCCCGCCAGCCCGGCCATCTTCTCCACCGCGGCCACGCCTTCCTCCTCCGCCCGGTGCGCGAGCATCGGCCCCGGGGTGACGTCGCCGATCGCCCAGATGCCGGCCACGCTGGTGCGGTACGCGTCGTCCACCAGGATGCGCCCGCGCTCGTCCATGTGCACGCCGGCCTCGCGGGCGCCCAGCCCCTCGGTGAAGGGCCGCCGTCCGACGGCGACCAGCAGCACGTCGCAGGCTTCCTCCTGCGTGGCGCCGCCGGCGCTCAGCTCGACCCGCAGCCGGTGTCCCTCGACACGGGCGGCGCGCACCGTGGCGCCGAAGGTGAACGCCATGCCCTGCTTCTCGAGCGCGCGCTGGAGGAGCGCGGCGCTCTTCTCATCCGTCCCGGGCAGCGCGCGCTCCAGGAGCTCCAGCACCCGGACCTCGCTGCCGAGCCGCATCCACACCGAGCCGAGCTCGAGCCCGATGGCGCCCGCCCCGACCACCACCAGCCGCTCCGGCACCTCGGGGAGCGCGAGCGCTCCGGTCGAGTGGACGATGCGGCGGCCGTCGAAGGCGACGCCGGGGAGCGCCACGGGCTTGCTGCCGGTGGCGATCAGGATGCGCTCGGTCGCCAGCGTCTCCTTCCCCGCCTCGCCCGCCACCTCGACCGTGCCCGGCGCCACGATGTGCCCGGTCCCGGTGTGGCGTGCCACCTTGTTCTTGCGGAACAGTCCCTCGATCCCGCGCGTCAGATCCCGCACCACCGCGTCCTTGCGTCGCATCATCGCGGCCAGGTCGAGCTCGGCCGTGGCCCGGATGCCGTGCGCGGCCGCGTGGTTCTTCAGGAACGCGTAGTGCTCGCTCGAGTCGAGCAGCGCCTTGCTCGGGATGCAGCCCACGTTCAGGCAGGTGCCGCCCAGCGTCGGGTACCTCTCGACGCAGGCGGTCTTCATGCCGAGCTGCGCGGCGCGGATGGCGGCGACGTACCCGCCCGGCCCCGAGCCGATGACGACGAGGTCGTACGTGGTGTCGGCCATGGTCTCCTCTGATGTGGCGCGGCGGCCCTGCGGGCCTACACGTCCAGCAGCATGCGCTCGGGATCCTCGAGCCGCTCCTTGACCCGCACCAGGAACGTCACCGACTGCTCGCCGTCCACGATGCGGTGGTCGTAGGAGAGCGCCACGTACATCATGGGGCGGACCACCACCTGGTCGTCCACCGCGATCGGGCGCTTCTCGATCTTGTGCATGCCGAGGATGCCGCTCTGCGGCGGGTTGAGGATGGGCGTGGAGAGCAGCGAGCCGTACACGCCGCCGTTCGAGACGGTGAAGGTGCCCCCGGCCAGCTCGTCGAGCGAGAGCCGGTGCTCGCGCGCCTTCGCCGCCAGCCGCGCGATCTCGCGCTCGAGCTCGGCGAAGCCCAGCCGGTGCGCGTCGCGCACCACCGGCACGACCAGCCCGCGCTCGGTCTGCACCGCGACGCCGAGGTGCAGGTACTCGTGGTAGACGATGTCGGTGCCGCGGATCTCGGCGTTCAGCTCGGGGATCTCCTCGAGCGCCAGCGCGCAGGCGCGCGCGAAGAAGCTCATGAAGCCGAGCCGCACGCCATGACGCTGCTCGAAGTCATCGCGCCAGCGGGCGCGCAGCGCCATCACCGCGCTCATATCCACCTCGTTGAACGTGGTGAGGATCGCGGCGGTGTGCTGGGCCTGCACCAGCCGCTCGGCGATGCGCTGCCGGATGCGGTTCATCGGCACCACGCGCTCCCCGCCCGCGAAGCGCG
>CAYHRW010000389.1:0-2417 GCA_964359105.1 uncultured bacterium | reverse complement strand
AAAACACGACCCTAGACTCCGCCGCTCGCGCGGCCCCGCCGCGCTCCTCTTCCCCGTTCATCGCAAGGAGGGAATGCATGCGACGATTCCTCATCGCGGGCGCGGCGCTGCTCGCGCTCTCGTCCGCCGCCTCGGCGGACTCCACCTCGGCCGCGGCCCCCGCGGCGGGGAGCTCCACTCCGATCAGGGGCGGGGCCGCCGCGAAGCCCGCGGCGCAACCGGCCGGCGCGAAGCCGGCGGCCGGCGCCAGGTCCGCGACGCCCGAGGGCGAGCAGGTGGCGGTGTTCCAGACCGTCTGCGGCGACATCGTCATCCGGCTCTTCGACAAGGACGCGCCGAAGACCGTCGCCAACTTCCGCAAGCTGGTCCAGAGCCACTTCTACGACGGGACCTACTTCCATCGCGCGGTCCCGGGCTTCATGATCCAGGGCGGCGACCCCAACACCCGGAACGCCGACCCCAACGACGACGGGGAGTTCAACATCGGCTACACCGTCACCGCCGAGATCAAGCTGCCGCACGTGCGCGGCGCGGTCGCCACCGCGCGCATGCCGGACGCGATCAACCCGAAGCGGGACTCCAGCGGCAACCAGTTCTTCATCGACCTGGCGCCCCAGTCCGCGCTCGACCGCGGCGGCTACGCGGTGTTCGGGCAGGTGATCGCGGGCATGGAGGCGGTGGACGCCATCGCGAAACTGGCGCGTGATCCCAACGTGTTCCAGGGGAGGCTCGGTCCCAACCCGCAGAAGAAGGCGCTCATCAAGCGCGCCTACCTGGCGCCGCTCAGCCTCCACGAGAAGGCGGGCGCGCCGAAGTAGCCGGCGCCCGCCACGCGTCGGCCACGGCCGATGCCGTGGCGTGGAAGGGCGGAGGCCACGGCAGATGCCGTGGCCCTTGCCGTCGCGGCACGGGGGTCATTCGGGCTCGAGCGGGTTGAAGCCGAGGTCGGGCCGCCGCGTGCGGCGGAGCACCCCGGCGTCGGACACGACCTGGACCTCGCAGGTCACGGTCACCACGCCGCGGAACAGGTGTCCGGTGTGGCCGACCAGGTCCTCGCCGGCGATCAGGATGTGGCAGTGCGGGAACGGCTCGCCGTCCAGCTCGCTGAAGTTGCCGGTGAGCGAGCCGATCTCGTGCTCGCCGGTGAAGGTGCGGCGCAGGTACTGCCCGGTCGCGCGCACGAAGAACCCCAGCTCCACCTCGCCCACCGCGCCGAGCCCCGAGATGAGCCCGGCCCGCACGCCCTCGCGCTTCGCGAACTCGGTGAGCGAGGCGACGATCTCCTCGCCGGTATCGATCCGCACCGCGTAGCCGTAACGCGTGCGCTGGTACCGCATCTCACTCCTCCTCCCCCGCCGCCGGGCGCGACAGCCCGAGGCGCTCCGTCCAGCCGAAGAACAGCTCGAGCGCCTCGGGCGCGTGATGCCCGGTCTCGAGCCACACCAGGTGGGCGATCTCGTCGAGCGTGCGCCGTCCGTCGCACGCGTACCACGCGGTCTCGAGCGTGGTGGCGCCGCCCGGCACCGCGGCCTCGAAGGCGTGGAAGCGCTCGCGCTCGGCACGCGGCAGCATGCGCCAGCCCGGCAGCAGGTGGCGCTGGGCATCGAGCGGCGCCCCGAGCACGCGCTCCGGAACCACGCCCTCGCGCCCCGAAGCCGGGCGACGGACCTCGTCGTGGGACGCCAAGCCCTCGCGCAGGCAGAAGTCGTCGAGCGCGCGCACCGCCGCGCGCACCGCGCCCTCCTCGGCGCCGAGCCGCGCCAGGCTCGCCAGCGCCGCGGCCCCGCGCACCCGCTCGGCCTCGATCCGCCGCCCCGGGTCGGCCTCACCCGCGGCCGCCAGCAGCCGGCGCCGCGCCCCGCGTCCCACCGCGGCGGTGAGCCAGCGTGACTCCGCCGCGCCCGCACCGGAGAGGAACGCGGCGTAGGTGGCGGCGCAGCGCGCCGCCAGCGCGAGCGCGGCCGGGTCGCTCTTGTCGGGGGTGTCGTGCGAGGAGTGGTAGAAGCGGTCCGGCCACTGGACGAGCATCGGGCACGGCACTCCGATCGCGGGGTCGATGAACACCGCGTGGTCGCTGCCTCCCGAGTACGGCACCTCGCTCATGCGCGCGAGCGAGAAGTGCCCCGGGCCGGAGTACGAGGTCACCCAGTCCTGCGCGCGCTCGCGGATGCGCAGCATCAGCTCCTCGGCGAACGAGCCCATGAAGCACGGCGGGTGCTCGAGCAGGAACGTGCTGCCGCAGCGGTCCTGGTCCTCGCCCACCATGTCGAGGTTGACCGCGGCCGCGAGCCGGGTCGCCCGGTCGGGCTCGCGCCCCAGCCAGGCGTGGGTGCCGGTGAGCTCGGGCACCCACAGAAAGCGCACGCCGCGCGGGCCCGGGGGAAGCTCCCCGCGGCGCCGCAGCGCCGCCAGCGCGC
>CAYHRW010000388.1:0-2418 GCA_964359105.1 uncultured bacterium | reverse complement strand
ACTCATCTTCGACAGTCGGCGTGAGCGGCGCGAACTTCGGTGTCGTGACCACAAGGAGTTGCGGGGATCGCGGCGCGATCGCGCGCAAAATGTAGTGACAACAATCGCCCGCGCATGATGCGAATGCGGTTGCGATCGCGCGCGGCGATGCGCATCGTGGCGCCATGTTCGTGCGCCTCAAGCGTAGTGGTCGCCACGGGACCTCGTACGAGTATCTGCAGATCGTCGAATCGTTCCGTGATAACGGCAAGGTGCGCCAGCGCCTGGTGGCGACGTTGGGACGTCGCGATCAGATCGTGGCCAGCGGGGCGCTCGATGGGCTGCTGGTGAGCCTGGCGAAGTTCAGCGAACGGCTGCGCGTGGTCGAGAGGGTGCGGAGTGAGGGGATCCACGCGCACCGGGCGCGGTCGTGGGGACCGGCGCTGGTGTTCCGGCGGCTGTGGGAAGTGCAAGGGCTGCCGGAGATCCTCGGCCGGCTGGCTCAGGGGCGGCAGTTCCACTTCGACGTCGAGCGCACCACGTTCGCGCTGGCGTTGCAGCGTCTGTGCGCGCCCGGCAGCGACCTGGCGGGCGCGGGCTGGCTGCGCACCGTGGAGTATCCCGGCTTCGAGTCCATCGAGCTGCAGCACCTGTACCGGACCGTGGGCGGGTTCCTGGCCGTGGTGCGCGCGGACCTGGAGCAGGAGTTGTTCTTCCGCGACCGCGACCTGTTCACCCAGCACCTCGACCTGGTGTTCATCGATACCAGCAGTACGTTCGTGTGGCGCGACCAGGAGAGCGCGCTGCGCCAGCGCGGCTACTCGCGTGACCGCCGTCCGGACCAACCGCAGATCGTGCTGTGCGTGGCGGTCGATCGCCAGGGCTGGCCGGTGGCTTGGGACATCCTGCCGGGCCGCACCGCCGATCCCAGGGCCTTCGCCGCGATGATCGCGAAGCTGCGCGAGCGGTTCCACATCGGCCGGGTGGTGGTGGTCGCCGACCGCGGCATGATCTCGAAGGATGCCGTGGCGCTGCTGACCGGGCATGCCACCCTGCCGTTCGACTTCATCCTGGGCTGTCGGATGCGCCGACAGAAGGAGGTCTCGGACGCGGTGCTGGCGCGCGCCGGGCGCTTCCACACGGTCGCCGACAACCTGGAGGTGAAGGAGGTCGTCGTGGATGGCCGCCGCTACGTCGTCTGCCGCAACCCGGACGAGGCCCGCAAGGACGCGCGGGCGCGATCGGCGATCCTCGCGAAGCTCGAAGCGACCCTCGCGCATGGGCCCAAGGCGGTGATCGGCAACAAGGGCTTCGCGCGCTTCGTCCGCGTGCAGAAGGGCAGCGTGTCGATCGACCTCGCCGCCGTCGAGGCCGACGCCCGCTACGATGGCAAGTTCGTGCTGCGCACCAGCACCGCCCTGCCGGCCGCGGAGGTGGCCCGCGCCTACAAGAGCCTGTGGCGGGTGGAGCGCACCTTCCGCGAGGAGAAGTCCACGCTCGAGGTGCGGCCGATCTTCCATCACCGCGACGACACCAGCATCGGGCACATCGTGGCCTGCTTCCTGGCCCTGCGTCTGGAGGTCGATCTGCAGCGGCGCCTGGACCAACGCCAAGTCGAGGTGTCGTGGCCCGACCTGATGCGCGACCTGGACGAGGTCCGGGCCGTCGAGCTCACGCTCGACCGCGTCCGCTACCGCCTCCGCACCGACCTGCACGGCAGCGCCCATCACGCGTTTGCCGCTGCAGGCGTGCGGCCACCCCCGCTGGTCGTCCCCCTGTCGGGCGCGGGCTCTGCCCTCGCGGAGGGATCCGCCATGTAGTGGTAACACCCCCCGGGCCCTCCGCAACTCGTTGCAAAATCAACATTGCCGAAAAACGACTGTCGAAAATGAGTCTGACTGCGTGGACCGCATGGGCTGGACCGACGAGCGCGGCTGGACGCTCGCGGGGCACACGCACGGCGGGCAGGTGAAGCTGCCCTTCCTGCCGCCGCCGCTCCTGCCGGTCAGGAACCGGCGTTGCGCAGCCGGCGCGGTGGACCTCGGGCGCGGCCGCTGGCTCTACGTCAACCGCGGTATCGGGGACATCGTCCCGGTGCGTATCGGCGTGCGGCCGGAGGTCACCGTGTTCGTGCTCGAGCGCGTTTGACCCCCTCGCGTCGGGCCATCAAGAGCATTGCAGGCGGTACATCCCCCGGCCGCTGTGACGAGCGGGCCTCGAGCTCAAGCTCGGGGTCCGTTTCGCCTCTCGGTCAGCGCGGCGCGCCGTTGAGCAGCGCCCTCAGGCGCCCGCCTGAGCGCCCTGCCGGCTGCGCATCCGGGGCAGGCGCCCCGTCTGTCGGAGCATCGTCGGGATTCTGTGGGTCCGAGCTCGCGACTGGCTGCGTCGCCACCGTGGCTCAACGCGTCTCCCCGTGAAGCGAACGCGCCACCGGCCGCA
>CAYHRW010000387.1:0-2426 GCA_964359105.1 uncultured bacterium | reverse complement strand
CCGCGCGAGCGCGACGTTCTCTTCGAGCTGGCTCACCGAATCGCAGCCGACGATCACCGTGCTCACCGGGAGCGACAACACGTAGTAGAGCGCCTCGTGCATCGTGAGGGTGCCCGGTTTGGCCGGTCGCTCGATCTCGCGCTGCTGATCGGCAGGCGGCGGCGTCCACGACCCGAGCAGGCGGCCCCGCGCCGGGATCTTCATGCCGATGACGCCCATCTGTCTCTCGAGGGCCATCGGCAGGAGCTGCGAGGCGAAGCTCAGGTGGTGCGGGTCCGCGGCGTTCAGCGCGAGCAGCAGCGTGTCGAACTCGAAGCGCCGCATCGCCTCCATCAGCACCTCGGGATCGGCGTGGCCGGTGACGCCGAGGAAGCGGACCATCTTCTGCTCGCGCGCCTGCTGCAGCGCTTCCATGGCCCCGCCCGGCGCGAAGATCTGATCCACCTGGTCCATGCGCGCCAGGTTGTGGACCTGCCAGAGATCGAGGTGATCGGTGTTCAGCAGGCGCAGCGACTCCTCGAGCAGGCGCAGCGAGCCGTCGCGCGTGCGGTCGTTGGTCTTCGAGGCGAGGAAGGCCTCCTTGCGGCGGCGCTTCATCACCTGGCCGATGTAGCGCTGGCTCCACCGTTCCGTCCCGCCGTACGCCGCGGCCGTGTCCACGTAGTTGACCCCGAGATCGAGCGCGCGCTCGACGATCGGGACGGCGATGGCATCGTTGTCGGGCTGCTCGATCGCGGCCTGCCCGCCGAGGCTGAAGATCCCCGTCCTGTGCCCGGTGCGTCCGAGATTGCGGGCCGGCATCGCCTCGGGCGTCACCGGGCTCGCCGGCACCGGCGGCGACGCAGCGCCGGCCGACGAGGCCAGCCCGCCGGTCAGGAACCCCGCGCCCGCGGCGCCGCCGAGGCGGAGGAAGTCGCGACGATCGAGGGTCCCGCGGTCGTTGGACGGCTGGTCGGTCATGAGGCGATCTCCTTCGCGCATGCTACGGACCTACGTCATGATGACGAGGTGCTTGACCTTGCGGAACTCCCTGGGGTCGAGGATATGGAGCTCCATCCGGTTCCCCACCAGCTTCAACTCGTAGCTCGACGCGGGCTGCGCGCTCAGGACCTTCACCCTGGCCGAAGCCGTGCGGATGACGGTCTCGTGGTCGGTGTCCAGCGGCGTGAACAGGCTCTGGTCGAAGCGGTCCGACACCTGGAGCGTCTTGCCCAGGCCGAGAATGCCGCCCCTGGCCACGATGACGCCGGCAGTGGTGAGATCCTTCTTCGAGCCGATCCTGTAATACACGGTTCCCAGCTCGCGGCGTCTCTCCTCGAGCCTCTGCTGCTGGGACCGGATCGTCTCCTGGTCCTGCTGGACCGCGGTCTCCAGGCCCGCGACCGTGGTCTGCAGCGAGTCCACGCGACCGGTGAGCCGGCCGACGAGTTCCTCCTTCTCGGTCACCGTCTGCTTGAGGCCCGCGATCATCTTCTCGAGGCCGGCGATCCTGACGCCGCTCTTCTTCAGACCAGCCTCCAGCCGGCGGATCCTGTCCTTGCTGCGCTGGATGCTGGCGTTGAGGACGGCGACGCGGTCCAGAGCCTCGCGCCGGTGCGGCTCGGTCAGCGTCTGTTCGGCCTGAAGCCCCCGGGAGAGGATGCGGACGGTGGTGTCCCCGAGGGTGATGGCGTTCAGGCTGTCCTGGATCTCGGCGACGGCGCCGAAGGCCTCGGCGTAGCGGGCCTGGGCCGACTGCGCCGCGGCCTCCGCGTCCCTGAAGTCCGCCGAGGTCTTCCGGTACCTCTGGAAGAGCACGGCGGTGGCGCCGGCCAGCAGGACGATGACGGCGGCCAGGACGAATACGACGGGTCTGCGCATGGCGTTCTCCTTTGCTCTCGAACGGCGTCACGCGGGGAGTCTCTCGTGGCTGCCGGGCACTCGGATCGACTCGGGGAGGCCGTGACGTTACTCAGACTCCGCTTCCGAGGCAACCCCGGCTCGGCCGGTCCTCGTTGCCCGGCTCGCAGGACGGGGCGATAATCGCGCGCCGTCGTCTCGGAGATGGCGCCATCGGAAGGACGCGGCGGCGCCGCGCAATCCCGGTTCCTTGGGGAGAACCCCGGAGGTGGTCGCGTGTTTCCTGGCATCCGACGTCTCGCAGCTCAGATCGGTTTCTGCTCCCTGGCCTCGTGCGTGTGCGCGGGCAGCGCCCTGTCGGCGGGGGCTGCCCTGCGCACGCTCACCGTGGACGATCTCTTCCGCATCAAGAGCGTCGAGGATGCCCGGCTGAGCCCCGAGGGGAAGTGGATGGCCTACGTGGTGTCAACGACCGACCTCAAAGAAGAGAAGACGCGCAAGCAGATCTGGATGTCGCCGGTGCAAGGCGGCGAGGCCGTCCCGCTGACCGCGAAGGACGAGTCGTCGTGGTCGCCGCGCTGGAGTCC
>CAYHRW010000386.1:0-2427 GCA_964359105.1 uncultured bacterium | reverse complement strand
GGGATCTGGCACGCCAGCGCGGTGGCCACCAGGGCGGACGAGGTGAGCCCGACGTGGAGGTGGCGGGCGTCATCGCCCGCCGACTCGGCCACCATGGAGAGGAACGCGATGACGTCGTGGCGCACCTCGTCCTCGATGGCGAGCATGCGCTCCAGGTCGAGGCGCGCTCGCCCGCGGATGCGCGCCGCGGCGCCGGCGGGCGCCAGGCCGCGCGCTTCGCGCGCCGCGGTCGCCGCCAGCTCCACCTCCAGCCACAGGAAGAGCCGGTGCTCGTCGCTCCACACCGCGCTCATCGCGGGACGCGAGTAGCGGGCGATCACGGCGAGCCCCGCGGCGCCTCGGCGAGCACGATCGAGAGCTCGATCCGGCGGCCGCCGCGCTCCAGCTCGAGGTCGAGGTGGTCGCCGACCGCCGCGCCGTAGATGCCGCGCTGCGCGTCGTCGAGCGAGTTCACCACGCGAGCGTTCACCTTGCGGATGCGGTCGCCGCGCTGCACTCCGGCGCCGGCCGCCGGCCCCCCGGGCTCCACCCGCGTCACCACCAGCCCGCCCGCGTCCGCCCAGCCCAGCTGGCGCGCCAGGGCCGGCGTCACCGGCTGGATCTGCATCCCGGGCCAGGCGACGCGCACCCGGCCGTAGGTCTCGACCTCCTGCAGCACGCGGCGTGCCAGGTTGATCGGGATGGCGAAGCCCACGCCGGTCGAGCCGCCGCTCGGCGTGAAGATGAAGGTGTTGATCCCGATCACCTCGCCGTCGGCGTTCGCCAGCGCCCCGCCGCTGTTGCCGGGATTGATGGCGGCGTCGGTCTGGATCATGTTCTTGTACACGCCGCTCTCGGTGGCCTCGGACTTGATGTCGCGCCGCGTGGCGCTGACCACCCCCGCGGTGATGGTCGGCCGGGTATCGTTGAGCAGGTTGCCGAACGGGTTGCCGATCGCCAGCGCCGGCTCGCCCACCACCAGATCGTCGCTGTCGCCGAGCGGCGCCACCGGCAGGCGCTCGCCCTTGATCCTGAGCACCGCCAGGTCGTAGATCGCCGAGCCCCCCAGCACCCGGGCGGCGAACTCGCGACCGTCGGGGAGCGTGACCCTGACCTCCTCGGCGTTGCGGACGACGTGCTCGTTGGTGAGCACCAGGCCCGCGGAATCCACGATCACCCCCGAGCCCAGGCCAGAGACGCGCTGGCGGATCCCGGACTGCGGGAAGAAGCGGTCGAAGAACTCGTCGTGGAACATCCCGCCGAAGGGATCCGCGCGCACCACGCGCGTCACCGTCACGCTCACCGACACCACGGCCGGGCTCACGCGCTGGGCCGCGCTGACGATCGGCGTGCGCCGCGCGCCCGACATCGAGCGCGCCGCGGGCGCGGGCGCACCGGCGGTGGCGATCGGAGTCCCCGCGCGCGCCCCGCGCAGGCCCTGCTGCAGCACGCCGGCCGTGACCAGCGCGCCGAACGCAACTCGCACCAGGAAGCTCGCGGCACCGCGCCGTGATCTCATCGCTCGTCCTCCGGGTAGAGCACCTGTTCCAGGCACAGCCCGTGGGGCGGGGCGGTCGGCCCCGCGACCGCGCGGTCGCGCGCCGCGAGGACCGCGGCCATCGCGGCCGCCGGGTCGGCTTCCCGGGAGACCGCGAGCGCCGTGCCCACGATGTTGCGCACCATGTGATACAGGAAACGGTCGGCGGTGACGTCGAGCCGGAGCCCGCCTTCCCACGGCCGCCAGCGCGCCTCGCGCACCACGCACAGCGGCGGCGTCTCGGAGCTGCCGGCGGCGCGCAGCGAGGAGAAGTCGTGCCCGCCCTCCAGCGCCGCGATCGCCAGCGTGAGGCCGGCCGGATCGTACCGCAGCCGCGGGTGCCAGGCGACGCGCGTGAGCAGCACGTCGTCGCGCTCGAGCAGCCGGTACGCGTAGCGCCGCGCCACCGCCGAGCGCCGCGCGTCGAAACCCGCCGCGGACTCGAGCGCCGCCACCACGCGCAGGTCCCCCGGGAGCCGCGCGTTGAGCGCGGGCGCGAGCGCCGTCGCCGGCAGCATGGTCGCAGCCGCGAACGACGCCACCTGGCCGCGCGCGTGCACGCCCGCGTCCGTCCGTCCCGCACTCTGCACGCTCACCTCCGCTCCCCCCAGCACCTCGCTCAGCGCCCGCTCCAGCACGCCCTGGACGGTGCGCTGCCCCGGCTGGCGCTGCCACCCGTGGAACTCGGTCCCGTCATACGCCACCACCAGCCTGAAGGTCCTCACGTCAGCCGCGCCACAGCAGCGCCACCGCCGCCACCGCGAGCCCCGCGGCCGCCCAGGTCGGCCGGCCGCGCCCCGGCGGTGCCGGCGGCCGGCCCCGATAGTGCCGCGCCTCGAGCGCCAGCGCCTCGCGCTCGGCGCGCTCGAGCGCGTTGACCAGCGCAGGCACCACGACCGCGCGCCGGCGCG
>CAYHRW010000385.1:0-2433 GCA_964359105.1 uncultured bacterium | reverse complement strand
GCGTCCCGGGCTCCCGCAGCCGATGCGGGGCGGCAGCCGCACTCGTCCCGCCGCCGCTCGGAGCGGGAGAGACCTTCGAAGGGCATTGCCCGCGCCGCCCCGGAGGTGGAGACTTCGCCCGTCCCCAGCGGTCCCACCCGGCCATGCGCCGACAGAAGGAGGCAAGCCATGAAGGACCAGGTCAGCCGCATCGAGTACTTCGCGCTCACGATGGACGATCGCGCCGGAGAAGGCGCGCGCCTCGGGAAGAAACTCGCGCAGGAGGGAGTGAACCTGCTCGCGCTGTCGGCGTTCCCGGTCGCGGCGGGCAGGACGCAGGTGGATCTGGTGCCGGAGCATCCGGAGAAGCTGGCGAAGGCCGCGAAGAAGCTGGGGCTCGCGCTCGGCGAGCCGAAGGCGGTGTTCCTGGCGCAGGGCACGGACCGGACCGGCGCGCTGGGCGAGGTGCTCGAGCGTCTGGGGAACGCCAACATCAACGTGCGCTCGACCACCGCGGTGTGCGGTGGCGGCAACCGCTACGGCGCGCTGATCTGGGTGAGCCCGGCCGACGTCGAGGCGGCCACGCGCGCGCTCGGCGCGACCACCATGGCTACGCATCACTGACGATCCGGCGTCCCGATCCCGAACGGCCGCGGCCCGCGTCGCCTTCCCGGCGCGGGCCGCGCCGCGTGTGACCGGACCGTGCTCGCGGCCTCCCGCGGGCGCAGCGCCTGCGAGAGGCGAGGCGCATTCTCCCGACGCGGCCGGCGAGCGGTCCGGGCTACCGCGCCGCGAGCCGCACGGCCGGGGGGCCCAGCTCGAGCCACACGAAACTGAAGCCGTCCTCGCTCTGCCACACGCGCACGCGCGTGAAGTTCCACTCCGGGTTCCTGACCGCCTGCTCGGGGCGTGCGACCACCTCGGTCCAGCCCGGCCACGCGCGCGCGGGGTCGCGGAACACCAGCAGCACGTGGCGGAACTCGAGCCGGCGCCGGCACGACTCGACGTCGCCGGGCGAGAGCGCGAGATGCACGACCGGGCGGCGCGCCTGCCACGCCAGCGCCGGCCCGAGGTTGCTCATCACCGGCTCGCCCGCGGGGATCTCGCGGTTCATGAGCACCGCGATCTGGAGCAGCGTGAGCGTGCCCGGCACCCCGCGCTCCTGCGAGGTGGCCGCCGCCTCGGCGTTGGCGCGCGCGGTCTGGAACCCGCCCCATCCGAGCGCGAGCAGCGCGGCCACGATGTGCAGCGCGCGCGCCGTGGCAACCGGCACCGCCGGCGGCCGGAGCCGCGCCACCAGCGCCCACAGCGCCAGCAGCCCGGCGACCTCGCACGCGACGCGCGCGGGGAACACGTAGCGCAGCCACGGGATGCTCACCGCGGTGAGCGCGAGGCTCAGCCCGAACGCGGCGAGCACGGCGAGCGCCGGCACCGCGAGCGCGCGCGGCGGCCGCAGCGCCACCAGCCAGGCCACGATCGCGCCGAGCCACAGCGCGCGCGGTCCGGTGAGCGAGGCGAGCAGCAGCTCCGGGAGGTTTCGCAGGGTCTTCGCCGCGAGCAGCTTCGCGGCGGCGAGCCCGGCGGGGAGCGGCGGCAGCTCGGGCAGGTGGTAGAGCGAGAACCAGGTGCGGCCCTCGACCCCGTCCCATACCACGAAGCGCGTGAGGTCCCAGGAAGGCGAGCCGAACGCGCGCCACTTGTACCACCACCACGGAGCGAGCGGCAGCGCGTAACCGACGAGCGCGAGCGCCAGCACGCGCAGCCGTCGCCCGCGCGGCGCCAGCGCCGCGGCGGCCAGCGCCAGCACCGGTGCCAGCCACAGCATGTTGGCGCGGAAGCTCCCGGTGATCCCGAGCAGCAGGCCGAAGACGAGCGGGCGCCGCGGCGCCCACCCGAGCGCCAGGCCCAGGAGCGCCGCGCACAGCCCGAGCGTGAACGGCAGCTCGGTGAAGCCGCTGGTGGCGAAGTGCTGCGCCTCGGGATCGAGCAGGAACATGAAGCCGAGCGTGAAAGCGGCGGCGGTGCGGCGCGGTCCCGGCAGATCGGGAGCGTGGCGGCGCAGCAGGCGCGAAGTCGCGAAGGCCAGCAGGGTCGCGATCGCGAGGTAGCAGAGGATCGGCGGCGCGAGCACCAGCCACTCGCGCTCGTCGGGGCGGTAGAGGTGCGCGATGTGGCGCCCGCCGAGGCTCGCCTGCCGGGGCGCGAGCTTGAAGATCGCGGCCTCCACCAGCACCAGCCCGGGCTGCACCACCGCCAGCGGCCAGGGCGGGTGGGCGTGGCGCGACAGCTCGAGCGGCAGGGCGAAGGTGGTGGCCAGGCGGCCGTGGGTGGCGAGCTCGCGCGCGGCCAGCGCGTACTGCGAGGTGTCGTAGTTGAGGACGGGCGAGCGGCCGCCGAGCCCCCACGCGTTGGCGTGCAGGAGCCAGAGCGTGCCCCCGGTGGCGATCATCACCA
>CAYHRW010000384.1:0-2440 GCA_964359105.1 uncultured bacterium | reverse complement strand
GCCTCGACGATGTCGTCGAGGTCGCGGATGCGGCCCTCGCGCTTCCAGCGGTGGTAGGCCGAGTCGCAGTACACCACCATCACGACGCCGGTCTGCGCGGCCAGGCCCACCAGCGCGATGATGCCCACCCACGCCGCGGTCGAGAGGTTGTACTGGAGCGCGGCCATGAGCCAGATGCTCCCCACCAGCGCGAACGGCACCGAGGCGAGCACGATCAGCGACTCGGTCAGATTGCCGAAGTTCATGTAGAGGAGCAGCAGCACGATGAAGAGCGTGAGCGGCACCAGGAACTTCATGCGCTGCTGCATCTGCTCCATCAGCTCGTACTGGCCGGTCCACTTGAGGAAGTAGCCGGCGGGAAGCCTGACCTCCTTCGCCACCAGCTTCTTGGCGTCGTCCACGTAGCTGCCGATGTCGCGCTTCGCGGCATCCATGTCCACGTAGATATAGCCCACGAGCATCCCCGCCTCATCGCGGATCATGGGCGGGCCGGTGACGACCCGGATGTCGGCGATCTGTCCGAGCGGCACGTGAGGACCGCCGACCTCGGACCAGCGCTCGGAACTCGACGGCGACGACGAACCTCCCGGCGGCAGCGGGTTGTCCGCGCCACCGCCACCGCCCATGCCCGGGCCTCCGGACGCGCCGCCCATCGAGGAGCCGCCCATCGAGCCGCTCCCCGCGGACGGGCGCCGGGCGGAACCCATGCCGCCGCCCATCGCCTGCGCGACCCAGCTCGCGCCCACGTCCGACTCGCCGGCCGCGGCCAGGCGCAGCGGAGCCCTCTCGGGGGCCGCACTCATGCCGCCCATGTCCTGACCGCCGGCCGCGCCGGAACCGGTCGCCCGGACCGGCACCAGGACATGCCGAAGCTGCTCCAGGTCCTCCCGCAGCTCGCGCGGGTAGCGCACGTTGATGGTGAATCGGTTCCGCCCCTCGACCGTCACCTGGATGGGCTGGCCACCCACGGCGGCCTCGATGACGTCCTCGACGTCACCCAGGGTGATGCCGTAGCGCGCCAGCGCCGCGCGGTTCGGGACGATGTCGAGGTAGAACCCGCCGGTGGTGCGATCGGCGTAGACGCTGCGCGTGTTCGGGACCTTCGTGACGACACGCTCGAGGTCCATGCCGATGCGCTCGATGGTGTCCAGGTTGGCACCGAAGACCTTGATCCCGATCGGCGTGCGGATCCCGGTCGAGAGCATGTCGATGCGCGTCTTGATGGGCATGGTCCAGGCGTTGGTCCACCCCGGCATCTGCAGCGTCTGGTTCAGCTCGTTCGTGAGCTCCTGCCAGGTGATCCGGTGGCGATCGGGCCAGAGCGGGCGGAACGCCGGCTTGAGCCAGCCCGGCGCCTGCTTCGAATACCAGCGCGGCGTCTCCACCATGCGCCACTGCTCCCGCGGCTTGAGCTTGACCACGGTCTCCACCATCGAGAGCGGCGCCGGGTCGGTGGGGGTCTCCGACCGGCCGGCCTTGCCGAACACCCGCTCGACCTCGGGCACGCTGGCGATGAGCCGGTCCTGCACCTGCAGGTAGCGCTTGGCCTCCTCGATCGAGATGTTGGGGAACGTGGTCGGCATGTAGAGCATGTCGCCCTCGTTCAAGGGCGGCATGAACTCGTTCCCGAGCCGCATCGCCATGGGCACCACCGAGAGCACCGCGGCGAGGCCGATCGCGATCGTGGTCTTCGGGTTCTTGAGCGCCACCCAGGCGAAGGGCCTGTAGACGGAGATCATCAGGCGCGAGACCGGGTGGTCCTTCTCGTGCTTGATCTTGCCGCGGATGAAGAGCGACATGAGCGCCGGCGCCAGCGTGATGGAGACCAGCGCGGCGAAGCCCATGGCAAACGTCTTGGTGAAGGCCAGCGGCTTGAACAGCCGCCCGGCCTGGCCGTTGAGGCCGAAAATCGGCAGGAACGCCACGGTGATGATGAGGAGCGAGAAGAAGATCGGAGGGCCCACTTCCTTCGCCGCCTCGATGATCACCTTCTGGCGGTCCGCACCAGGTGGCGCGGACTCCAGGTGCTTGTGCGCGTTCTCCACCAGCACGATGGCCGCGTCCACCATGGCGCCGATCGCGATGGCGATGCCGCCCAGGCTCATGATGTTCGAATTGATCCCCATGAAGTACATCGGCACGAACGCCAGAGCGATCGCCACCGGCAGCGACAGCACCGGGACCAGCGTGCTACGGAAGTGGAGCAGGAAGATGAAGATGATGAGGCTGACGACGATGCCTTCCTCGAGCAAGGTGCGCTTCAGCGTCTCGATCGCCCGCTCGATGAGCGTCGAGCGGTCGTAGACGATCTTGACCTCGACGCCCGGCGGGAAGGACGGCCTGAGCTCCGCCAGCTTCTTCTTCACCCGCTCGATCACGTTCAGGGCGTTCTCGCCATAGCGCATCACCACGGTTCCGCCCACCGCCTCGCCCTCGCCGT
>CAYHRW010000383.1:0-2443 GCA_964359105.1 uncultured bacterium | reverse complement strand
CTGGTCATGCTCGCGGGGCAACTGCCGCGGCTCGCCTTCCACCCGCACATCCTCTCCTCGAACGCGACCGCGCTCGTCCCGGTGGACGCCCTGGGCATCGCGCAGCACGACTTCGCCTTCACCGACGGGCGGCACGTGCTGCTCGGGCGCTTCATGGACCGCGACCTGAAGACGGTCTGGCAGACGAACTTCCCGCATGAGATCGCGCTCACCGGAGCGATGGACCTCACCGGCGACGGCATTGACGAGGTCTGCCTGGCCGCGGCGGACTCGACCGGCGCCGAAGCGTTTGCGCTCGACGCGAACGGGCGCGTGGCGCTCACTCTCGGGCCGGTGCGGGGCCACTCGGTGCGCCGGGGCTACCCGTGGGACGGGAAGATCGACATCGCGGCCACGCTCCGGCGCGAGGGCCGCCTCATGGCGGTGTGCCGCGTGCACGCCGCCTTCGCGCTCCAGCCGCGCGGGATCGCGCTCTACGACCTCGCGACCCGCCGGCGGGTGTGGTTCTTCCCGATGGGCGCCTACCCCGTGAATGTCTCGGTCGCCGACTTGAATGCCGACGGCGTACCCGAGATCCTGGTGGGCACCGCGGCCCCGGCGAACGGCGCGTCGCTCAACGGCACGGACGACGAGCATTGCTACGCGATCGCGCTCGACGCCTCGGGGCAGCGTCTGTGGCAGGTGCCGGTGGGCGGCTACTTCTCGAACACCGCGGTGCTCGCGCTCCCGCCCGCCCAGGGCGTGGCGCCGCTCGTGGTCGTGACCTCGTCGAGCGCACGCGCGAAGAACCCCGAGCCCGGCAGGCTGCTGCTGCTCGACGGTGCCACCGGCCGCGTGCTCGCGCGGCGTGAGTTCTCGGCCGGCTTCGGGTCGCCGCGCGCGCTCGGCGCGGGCGGCAGGGTCGTGGTGGGGAGCCGCGACGGCGCGCTCAGGCTCTACGGCGCGGACCTGCGGCTGCTCGCGCAGGGGCGCTTCCACGGCCCGGTCCAGGCCTGGAATTGCGCGGACGTGGACGACGATGGTGAGGTGGAGATCGTGGCCTCGACCGAGAGCGAGGCGCTCATCCTCAGCGACCTGCTGCACGTGCGCGCGCGGCTCCCGCACCTGCGGACCCCCGGGACGACCCCGCGCGTGGACGTCGCGCGCGCCGGCCTCGGGCACACACGGCTGGCGGTGAGCGACGGCCGTGCGCTGGTCGCGGACGTGGAATCATGGCCGCCGCTCGGGGATCCGCGGCGCCTGGGGTTGCTGGCGGGCCTGGCGTTCGCGGCGGGGATCGGCGCGACGCTGTGGCGGACGCCGCGGCGCTGGAAGACGCTGCCCGCGGGCGCGGCGGCGCGCGAGTTCCTGCTCGACTATCACCAGATCCGCCACGAGACCTTCGACCGCGAGCGGCCGTTCGCGCGCGTGCGGCTGTGGGCGCAGGCCGCGACCGCGGGGCAGCCGCTGCCCGCGGAGGTGCTCGAGAGCGCCTGCGACGAGTTCGAGCGCATCGGCCTGCCGACGCTGCTGCGCTACGCGGACCGTGCGCGTGCGCTGCGGGTCGAGCGTGCGCAGGTGGCCCGCATCCGTGCGCTCGCGCAGGCGGTGGCGTCGTCGCTGCGCGCCGTACACGGGCGCCCGGACGAGGAGCGGCGCGCGCTGGTCGAGCGTGCGCTCGCGGAAATCGGCGAGCTGTCCGAGACTTGCGCGGAAGCCTACTGGGAGGTGGCGACGCGCAAGCCCTGCCGGCCCGACCTCGAGGCGCAGGAGGCCCTGCTCGGCAAGCGCGCGACGCTCGAACGCTACCGCGTGGCCTCGCGCTTCCACGACGAGGTGAGCGGCATGCAACCGGTGCTGTTCGACGGCGACGAGCTGCGCGCCCTCCTCGGCGAGCTGGTCGAGAACGGCGCGCGGGCGGTCTCCGGCGCTCCGGACGCCACGATCAGCGTCACGGTGGCCGGGCACCGGGCGGACCTGCGCTGGGTGCACGTGCTGATCGCCGACAACGGACCGGGCGTGCCGCCTCCGCAGCGCGACGCGCTGTTCGCGCCGGAGAACTCCTCGCGGCCCGGCGGCGGCGGCTTCGGTCTCTACCACGCCCGCGAGGTGGCGCGGCGCTGGCTCGGCGACCTCACGCTCGAGGAGCCGCCGGACGGCCGCGGCGCGGTCCTGAGGCTCACGCTGCGGGCGCTGCGCATCGCCGACCTGCGCGCGCCGATCGGCGTCGGGGCGGAGGATCTGCTCACGTGAGGCCTCGGGTGCTGATCGTGGAGGATGACCACGAACGTGCGGGCGTCATCCGGCGCCTGCTCGCGGAGCGCTTCGACTGCCACGCGGTCGGCACGGTCGAGGAGGCGCTCGCGGCGCTTGCCGACGGCCCGTGGGCGGCGGCCGTGGTGGACTACGACCTGGCGCGGGGCGGCAGCGGCCTCGAGGTGCTCCAGACCGTGCTCGAGACCGC
>CAYHRW010000382.1:0-2447 GCA_964359105.1 uncultured bacterium | reverse complement strand
GGGGGGGGCGGCGCCCGCCGCGCGGGGGGGGGGGGGGGGGGGCGCGCCCCCCCCCCACGCCGGGCGCAAGGTGCGCACGCTGCGCGTGGACGGCGGCGCCGCCGCCAACGACCTGCTCATGCAGTACCAGTCCGACCTGCTCGGCATCCCGGTCGAGCGCCCGCGCGCGATCGAAACCACCGCGCTGGGGGCCGCCCTCCTCGCCGGGCTCGGCACGGGCTTCTGGGATTCGCACCGCGACCTGGATCGCGTGCGCCAGGTCGAGCGCGTGTTCCGGCCGGGGAAGTCGCGCGCCTGGCGCGAGGGCGAGGTGGCGCGGTGGAAGTGGGCCGTGGGGATGCTGCTCGACGGGAGGCCGTGAACGCCGGTCCCCACGCGCGCCCCGGCGCGCGGCGTGCGCGGGCCAGGGAGGCCCGGCGCGGGGTCAGCGCTCGACGCCCGTGAACAGCACCGCGACCGACTCGTCGGGCGCCACGAGGCCGGAGGAGCGCAGCTCGATCAACCCCGCGAGCCCCGACGATCCCGTGTGGTCTGCGTGGATGCCGGTGGACGAGCGCGCCAGCGCGTTCGCTTCCGCCAGTCGCTCCTCGGACACGATCACCGGCCAGCCGCCGCTCTCGATCATGCCGGTCACGACGGCGTGCCAGTCGTAGGTCTCGTCGTCCAGGATGCCGTGGGCGATGCTCTTCGGCGGTTCTTCCCACGCCCACATGAACTCGGAGCGGTGGGTCTGCGCGTGGCGCAGCTCCTCGCGCACGACGTCCGCGGCATCCGGCGCGCGCATGCGCTCGGCGGCGGCCGTGTCGTCGGCGCCGCTCGCACCGCCCAGCCGCGCCAGGATGCGCGCGCGCGCGCGCTCGTAGGCTCGCCGCAGCGGGAACGCGCCGAAGGTCTGCACGGCGTGGAGCCGCGGCAGCCTGGCGAGCGCACCGAGTGAGACCGCCTCGCGCAGGCCCTGCGCGCAGGCGCTGGCGAGCGCCCCGCCCCCGACCTGCACGAAGAGCCGGTCGAGAGCGCGCCCCTCCCCCGCCAGCGCGGCGGCGATCTCCCACGCGAGCGTCTCGCCCCCTTCGATGGTGAGCCCGTTGTCGCTGCCCTGGCAGCAGAACGGCAGCGCGCCGGCATCGAGCGCGCGGTGGAAGGCGTGGACGCAGGGATCGCCCTTCTCGCCCACCGCGCGCGCACACACCGCGATGCGCGCGCCGAGCGACTGCAGCCGCTCGACCACGCGCGGGTCGGCGTCGGGTGGGATGAACACCTTGAGCGGGCGGCGCGAGGCGCGCGCCACCACCGCGGCCGCGAGTGCGGCGTTGCCGCAGCTCGCGATCGCGAGCCCCCGCCGGTCGTGCTCGGCACGCGTGGCGAGACCGGTGCGCTCCATCACTTCCAGCAGCAGCGCGAGGCCGAACAGGTGCCTTGCCTTGTGCGAGCCCGAGACGTTGCCGGTCTCGTCCTTGACCCATACGCCACCGCCGGACGCGAACCCGAGCGATTCGCCCAGGGCACCGCTGCCGGCGAACGGCGTCGTCACGAATCCACGACCGTCCACCGCGGCGACCGCGCGGTCCAGCTCCTCGACCAGCGCGACGAAGTCCGCGTCGCTCATCCCGCCCGCGCGCGCGGCGTGGTAGGAGTGCAGCAGCGCGCGGAAGCGCACGAACGGGTTGGCCGCGCCCGTGCGCGGGAAGGTGACGCGCGCGGTGTCGAGCCGGCGCGCGACGATGTGGTCGAGGTCGTCGCGCCCCGTGTTTGCACAGCGGAACGGCGCGCGCGCATCCGGCGCCGCGCCGCAGCCGGCGCACTCGAGCCGGGTCGCGGGCGGGTCGCTCACGCGGCGGCCGTCGCCCCCGCGCGGCGGTTGAACTCCTGGATCATCCCGTCCCACACTGGCACCAGCTCGCGCAGGCCCTTCCAGAAGCCCTGCTCGCGCCGCGCGACGAACTCGGAGAGCGAGAGTCCCTGCTGCTCGACCCAGGTGAAGTAGCCGAGGTTGAAGATCCTGCGCCGGTCGGTCTCGGTCAGCTCGAGCAGGTGGTCGGTGGTGACGCCGAGCATGTGCCGGCCGAAGGTCTCGGCCGCGGCGGTCGCGTCGAACCTGCCGCCGAACTGCTTCGCCACCGTCTTCGCGCGCTCGCTGCCGTACATCTCGGCGCCGTCGGACGCCACAGTGTAGACCGCGTCGCCGGCCCCCAGACCCAGGTACTTCGCGGTCTTCACCGCCGCCAGCACGTTGCAGATACTCGAGAGGCCGAAGCTCGACAGCGCTTCGACCACAGACGGCGGCACGCCGCGCCGCGCGCGCAGGTGCTCGCGGCCGGCGTCCGAGTCGAACACGACTCCCAGCCCGTCGGTGGCGCGGTCCGAGACCGCGGTGACGATGTCGGTGTTCATGACGTTGTGGATGAGCGGGATGTGCTTGTCGCCGATGCCCTGGATGTTGTGCTCGC
>CAYHRW010000381.1:0-2448 GCA_964359105.1 uncultured bacterium | reverse complement strand
CCTCCCGCCCGCTTCGACTTCTACGACCGCGGGCCGTACCGCGAGGGCGTGCCGCGCCCGGCGGATGTGGTGGGCTATGCGCCCGGCACCTTCCACACCAACTACGGGAACATGGAGCGCTACGTGGACGCGCTGCTGCGGGCCGCGCCCGACCGGGTGCGGCGCGAGCCCTTCGGGCTCACCAACGAGTTCCGCGAGCGCGCGCTGCTGGTGATCACCTCGCCCGAGAACCAGCAGCGGCTCGACGCGATCCGCGGCGCCACGCAGCAGCTCGCCGACCCGCGCAGGCTCGCGAGCCCCGCCGAGGCGGAGAAGCTGATCCGCGAGACGCCGGTCACGGTGTGGCTCAACTACAGCATCCACGGCGACGAGTCGGCCTCGTTCGAGGCGATGATGCAGGTGGCCTGGCAGCTCGTCGCGGGCGAGGACTCGCTGACGCACGCCATCCGCGAGCGCTGCGTGGTGGTGATGAACCTGGCCCACAACCCCGACGGCCACGAGCGCTTCGTCACCTGGGTGAACGCTCTGGGCTCGGGGAACCCCGACCCGTGGGCGGTGGAGCAGCAGCGCCAGCAGCCGTGGGGCATCGGCGGGCGCACCAACCACTACCAGGTGGACCTGAACCGCGACGCGCTGGCGATGAGCCAGGTCGAGTCGCGCCAGATGGCCGCGGCGTTCCGGCGCTGGCGGCCGCAGGTGTTCGTGGACCACCACGGCCAGACCGCGAGCTACTTCTTCGCCCCGCCGGCCGCGCCCATCAACGCCGCGCTGAGCGCGCGAGAGGTGCGCCGCTGGACCGACCTGTTCGGGCGCGCCAACGCCGCGGCATTCGACCGCTACGGCTGGAGCTACTTCGTGCGCGACATCTTCGACCTCTACTACCCGGGCTACTGGGACGCGTGGCCTTCGCTGCAGGGCGCGGTGGGGATGACCTACGAGACCGACGGCGGCGGGAACCTCGCGATCCGCCGCGACGACGAGACGGTGGTGACGCTGCTGGATGGCATCGAGCGCCACTTCGTCGCCTCGCTCGCCACCTGCGCCGCGGCCGCGGAGCACCGCGAGGAGCGGCTGCGCGACTTCCATCGCTTCGCGCTCGCGGCGATCGAGTCGGGCCGCGCGGGCGAGGTTCGGGCCTGCGCCCTCGACCCCGGCGGCGACCCGCTGCGCGCCGCGGCGCTGGCCGAGGACCTGCTGAATGCGGGCGTCGAGGTGCGCTGGGTGGCGAAGCCGTTCCGCGCCGCGGCGCGCGCGCTGTGGGCGGATACGCCCGCGCCGCCGGAGAAGCGCGCGGCGGACGAGCGGGCCACGGCGCGCGAGCCGGGCGTGCCGAAGGGCGCGGCCCGCGCGCGGCCGGACCCTGCCGGCGGCATGACGGGCGCCGCGCCCGCACCGTTCGCCTCGCGCGAGTTCGCGCACGGCGCCTTCGTGGTGGACCTGGCGCAGCCGGCGGGCCGGCTGGCGCGCACGCTGATCGAGCGCGACGCCGTGATGGACACCGCGTTCGCCCGCGTCCAGCTCGAGAAGTACGCGCGCAACCTCAAGCGCGGGAAGCTCGCGCCCAAGGAGCCCTACGACTTCTACGACGTCACCGCGTGGTCGCTGCCTGTGACCTTCGGCGTGCCCGCGTTCGCACTGCGCGAATCGCCCGCGGGCGTGCCGCTCGCCGCGCCCGACCCGAACGCCTCCGACGCCGCGGAGGAGCGCGTGCCCGATTCGCTCGCGGTGGGGCTGCCGCTCACCGCGCGGGTGAGCCGCGCCGGGCCGCTGGTCCTGCGCGACGCGCGCGGCGGCACGGCGCTCGACCTCTCCGGCCGGATCGAGGGCGGGCGCGCCGCCACCGCCTACGTGTGGGCGTGCGACCAGGACGGCGCGCAGCGGCTGGCGCTGCGGCTCCTGCAGGAGGACTTCAAGGTCGCCGCGGCCACGCGCCCGCTGCGCGCCGCCGGGCGCGACTTCCCGCGCGGCTCGTTCGTGGCGCGCGTCGAGCGCAATCCCGCGAGCCTGCACCGCCGCGTCGCCGAGCTGGCGAGAAGCTCGGGCGTGGTGGTGGTGGCGGTGAACAGCGCGTGGACCGACCGCGGCGACACCGGCGTGGGCTCGCAGGCGGTGGTGAGCCTCAAGCGCCCGCGCATCGCCGTGCTGGTGGACGGGCCGGTCTCGCCGACCGCGTACGGCTGGCTGTGGTTCCTGCTCGAGCGCCGCCTCGGCGTGCGCTTCACCGCGCTGCGGGTGGACGCGCTCGCGCGCGCCGATCTCGACCGCTACAACGTGGTCGTCGTGCCCGACGGCGATGCCGGCGCGCTGGCCGCGGCGCTGGGCGAGGGGGCGATCGCGAAGCTCAGGGAGTGGACCGGGCGCGGCGGCGCGCTGGTGTGCCTCGAGGAGGCGGCCGAGCTGCCGACGCTCAAGGGTGTGGATCTTTCGACCGCGCGCGCGGTGGGCGTG
>CAYHRW010000380.1:0-2496 GCA_964359105.1 uncultured bacterium | reverse complement strand
GCCACCCGCACCCGCCCGGCCCGCGCGCGCCGCCGCGCCACCCGCGCCCCGGGCCGCGCCGCCGAGCGCGTGCGCCGCGCGCTCCAGGACGGCGCGGCGGTCGAGCGCCTGTCGCGCACCTTCCGCGCGCTCGGCGACCCGACCCGCAGCAAGATGGTGCTGGCGCTCTCGCTCGCCGAGATCTGCGTGAGCGATCTCGCGCACGCGCTCGGCGCCTCGCTGTCCGCCACCTCGCACCAGCTGCGCATCCTGCGCGACCTCGGCATGGTCCGAGTGCGGCGCGCGGGCAAGAGCCAGCTCTACGCGCTCAACGAGGAGGCCTTCGGCTTCTGCGCGCCGCGCGTGTGCCAGGCGTGGCGGGCGGCGCTGGGGCGCGAGGCCGTGGCGCGGCCGCGGGCGCGTTCGCGGGCGAGGGTCCCCTGATGTTCGACGCCTTCATCATCACCCTGCGCGAGGGCGTCGAGGCCGCGCTGGTCATCGCCATCGCCCTGAGCCTGCTGCGCCGCCGCGGGCAGGAGAGCCTGAGCGGCGCGCTGTTCGGCGGCGCCGCGCTCGCGGTGCTCGCCTCCGCCGGGGTCGCGGCGCTCGCCACCCGCGTCACCTGGAACCAGGAGCTCGCCGAAGGCGTGGCGTTGCTCGTGGGCGCGGGGCTGGTGGCCGGCCTCGTGGTCTGGATGTGGAGGGCCGCGCCGCGCATGACGCAGGAGATCGAGTCGGGCATCGCGCGCGCGACGGCCGCGGGCCGCGGCGCCGCGGGGGCCGGGCTCTTCCTGTTCGCCTTCGGCATGGTGTTCCGCGAGGGGCTCGAGACCGCGGTGTTCCTCTCCGCGGCCGGCTTCAACAGCCAGGGCGTCTCGATGTGGCTCGGCGCGCTGGTCGGACTGCTGGTCGCGGTCGCCTTCGGCGTGCTGTTCGCGCGCGGCGCGATCCGGGTGCCGCTCAAGCCGTTCTTCTCGCTGACCTCGGCCGTGCTGCTGCTCATCGCGCTGCAGCTGCTGGTGGGCGGGCTCCACGAGCTCTCGGAGGCCGAGGTGCTGCCGTCGAGCCGGGCGGAGATGGCGCTCCTCGGCCCGATCGTCAAGAACGAGCTGCTGCTCTTCACGCTCACCGTGGCGCTGGCGGCGGGCTGGCTGCTGTTCGGCCCGGGCTTCCGCGGCGCGCCGGCCGCGGCTCCCGCCACCGGTGAGGGACCGCGGGCGCGGCTGGCCCGCGCGGCGGCGGCGGGCGAGACAGCGCGGCGGCGCTGGACCGGGATCGTCGGCCTGGTGGTCGTGGGGTTCCTCGCCAGCGCGTTCGTCCAGCAATCGCGACTCCCCGGCATGGAGCCCGCGCAGCCGCTGGCGCTGGAGGGCGGCGAGGCGAAGCTCGACGCCGCCCCACTCGCCGACGGCAGGCTCCACTTCTTCGAGGCGGTGCTGCCCGACTCGCAGCGCGCGCGTTTCTTCGCCATCCAGGTCGGGAGCGAGCTCAAGACCTGCATGGACGCCTGCGAGATCTGCGGCCCGCAGGGGTATTTCCAGGACGGCAGGAACGTGATCTGCCGCAACTGCGTCTCCCCCATCGTGCTCACCTCGATCGGGCGCCCCGGCGGGTGCAACCCGATCCCGATCCCGCACCGCCTGGAAGGCGGGCGCGTCGCGCTGCGCGCGGCCGACCTGGGCGCGGCGTTGCCCAGGGCCTGGGGCCGCTGACGCATGGTGCTGCGCCTCGTCACCGCCTCGCTCGCCGCGCGCCGCACCCGCATCGCGCTCGCGTTCACCGCCGTGGCGCTGGGCGTCGCGGTGGCGACCGCGCTCGCCACGCTCGCGCTGCAGGTCGGCGACGACCTGGCGCGCACACTGCGCGCGGCCGGCCCCAATTTCGTGGTCCTTCCCGCCGGCGCGCGCCTCCCCCTCGACCTGGGCGGGGCCCAGGTGGTCCCGCCGCGCGCGGGGCTCGCGCTCAGCGACACCTCGGTCGCCGGGCTCAAGCGCGCGTTCTGGAAGAACAACGTGCTCGAGGCCGCGCCCGAGCTGGCCGCGCCCGCCACGGTGGGTGGCGCGCGCACGCGGCTGGTCGGCACCTGGTTCGACCGCGCGGTCGGCACCGACGACGGCCCCTGGCGCACCGGGCTCCCGCACCTGCATCCCACCTGGCAGGTGCGCGGGCGCTGGCCGCGCGAAGGCGCGGCGGAGATCGCGGTGGGGCGCGATCTCGCGGCCAGGCTGTCCCTCGAACCCGGCCGGGCCGTCGAGGTCGCGGCGGGGGGGAACCGCGCGCGTTTCCACGTGGCCGGCGTGGTGACCGCCGGCGGATTCGACGACCGGCTGGCCTGGGCGCCGCTCGGAACGGTGCAGGCGCTCACCGCGCGGCCCGGCCAGGTGGACCGCATCTGGCTCTCGGCGCTGGTCATCCCCGAGCCGAGGAAGGCGCCGCCCGACCCGGAACAGGACCCGCGCGGCTACGAGATCTACATGTGCACCGCCTACCCGGGCGTGGTGGCGCGCGACATCGCCG
>CAYHRW010000379.1:0-2504 GCA_964359105.1 uncultured bacterium | reverse complement strand
CCCCAACCACCTCATTACAAATGAGATGCTCTACCAATTGAGCTACGCCAGCGGACCTGACAGCTCGCGCGGAAACGCCCTTGCAACATAGACAGCGCCCCCAGGGCTGTCAAGAAGCGGCCTGCCGGAGCTGGCGCAGGTCGGGCCCGCCGCCGCGGGGCCGTCCGACCCGGGCCGGGGTGCGGAGGGGATGCGAAAAGGCAGCCACGCGTTGGGCGGACTCGAGAGTCCGCAACTCGGGCTGCCTCTTCCCGAGAGAACAGGGAGTGACCGGGATGAACCCCTCTGCTCTCACGGCTTCGTTGACCGGGCGTATTTGGTTTTTTTGTGACGAACTGCGAACCACTACTTCATCAACTGAACTACCGACCGACTGAGAGCTGCTCTCACCCCTTTCGTGTGTGTCCTCCCGGAGGAGGACTTCCTGACTGCAGAGGGTACGAGCCCCTAGCTTCGGTACGGCGACTGCCTTCTCACTGGCAGGGATCTCGAGCACTGCTGGATCGAGTCACCTCGGACGACCGGCCGCGCGATGGAGGTGCGAGACTCGCGAGCCGGCCGCCAGAGGTTCGAGGCCCCCCCTCGGGGCCTGCAACGGCTCGAGCGAGCGGCACTGCCTTCCCCCGTATCCACGCCGGGAGCACAGCAGGCAACGTGCCACGCGCGCAGCCGTGGCACAGACCGCGGCGCCGCGAGGCTAACTCGTTGGCAGAGCGTGCCTCGGCCGGCGTGCGCGACGGCTCGCGTCGCCTCGGGTCGGCGTGAGGTCGCGGGAGGTGTCACCCTCCCGGGTAACACGCGTCCGGGCTCTTGGGCCGGGCTAACTCGTTGCGCGCCAAGCAACCGGAGGTCGTGTTACCCCCCCCCGTGACACGGTGACAGCGCGGCGTGCGTGTGGGCAGGGGTCGGGGAGCCGGGTCGGCGGGCCCCCGGAACAGCGGTCCCGCGCGGGCTCAAACCGCGCGGGCCCACCGGCTTGGAGAACAGCAGGCACGCTCTTCCGCCCACGAAGCAAAGAAAACGGAGCGGAGAGTGCTCTCCACTGCCGGGCCCGCAGGTCGGCTTTCGGCTTAGGGCAGCGTCAGCCCCAGGCGCTTGAGCCGGGCGTAGAGGGTCTTGCGGCTCACGCCCAGCAGCTCGGCCACACGGCTCTTGTTGCCGCCCGCCCGCTCCCAGGCGTCGAGGATCGCCGAGCGCTCCTCGTGCTCCTCGCACCCGCGCTCCGGCGCGCCACGCGCTGCCGGGCCCGGGTGCGCCAGGAACGGCAGCAGCGCGCTCGCGTCGAGCAGCTCCTCGCCCGGGTGGAGCGCGGCCGCCCGCTTCATCACGTTCTCGAGCTCGCGCACGTTGCCGGACCACGGGTAGGAGCGCAGCACCGACTCGGCGTCCGGCGAGAGGCGCGGGCCGCGCATGCCGCCGTAGAAGGCCAGGAAGTGCCGCGCCAGCGGCACGATGTCCTCGATCCGCTCGGACAGCGCCGGAACGCGGATCTCGATCTCGTTCAGGCGGAAGAGCAGATCACGGCGGAACAGCCTCTCCCCTTCCCCACCCCGCAGCTCGCGGTTGGTGGCCGCGATCATGCGCACGTCGGCGCGCCGCACCCGGGTCTCGCCCAGCCGCAGGTACTCGCCGCTCTCGAGGAACCGCAGCAGCGTCACCTGGACGTCGTGCGGCAGCTCGCCCACCTCGTCGAGGAACAGCGTGCCGAAGTGGGCGGCCTCCACCAGCCCGACACCCTCGGCGTGCGCGCCCGTGAAGGCGCCCTTGCGGTGCCCGAAGAGCTGCGAGAGCGCCAGCTCCGCGCGCAGAGAGCCGCAGTTGACCGCCAGGAATGGGCCGTTCGCGCGCGGCGAGAGCCCGTGGATGGTGCGCGCCACCAGCTCCTTGCCCGTGCCGGTCTCGCCGGTGATGAGCACGGAGAGCTCGGTGCTCGCGGCACGCCGCGCCAGCGTCTCGACCTGGCGCATGACGTGCGAGCACGCGACCAGCGTCGGCGCCCGGTTGCGGCGGCCATGCAGCGGCGCGCTCGCCACCGCCGCGTCGGCGATCCCGGCCGCCGGCGCTCCGCCCATGCGGCGCTGGAGCTCCTCGTCGGTCTGCTCCAGCCAGTGGTGCGCCGAGACCTCGGCGAACAGCGCGCTGGCGCGGTAGAGGCAGCGCCGCGCCTCGCGCGGGTCCGCGGTGGCCCGCCCGAGCAGGAGCAACGTCCGCCCCAGCTCGTAGCGCTCGCGCGCCTCGCTCAGCAGGGTGACGGCGGTGCGCCAGCCCGCCAGCGCGTCCTCGTGGCGGCCGCGGGCCGCGGCGATCCCCGCCGCCGCGCGCCGCGCCAGGGCGAACTCGAGGCGGTCGTGGGTGCGCTCGGCCAGGCGCCGGGCGCGCTCGCAGGCGCGCTCGGCCTCGTCCACGCGCCCGACCGCGGCAAGCGCCTCGGCGCGGCGCCGCTCCAACTCGACCACCAGGTCGCCCTCGGGCGCGATGCGCTCGGCCAGGGCCAGGGCCCCGTC
>CAYHRW010000378.1:0-2515 GCA_964359105.1 uncultured bacterium | reverse complement strand
TGATCAACGACAACTATAGTTCCCGACCGACGACAACTATTTCTCCCGTTCTGGACAGCAGGGATTGGTCGTCTAAGTTCTCTTCCGGGAGGGCTTTGGATGACCAGCGATCAACAGGTGAGGAAGCTGATGAACCTGATCCAGAAGGAGAGGACGCTGGCCGTCGCGGCGGCGAAGGCGGGCATGGACGAGAAGACGGCCCGGAGATACCGGGATCTGGGGATGCTTCCGAGCGAGTCCCGGCGCCGGCATGACTGGCGGACCCGCCCGGACCCGTTCGAGGAGGTTTGGGAGGAGATCCGCAAGCAGGTCGCGGAAGCCCCGGGCCTCGAGGCCAAGACGCTGTTCGACGCCCTACAGCGGGAGCACTCCGGGCGCTTCGCCGACGGGCAACTGCGGACGCTTCAGCGGCGCCTCAAGACCTGGCGGGCCTTGGAGGGGCCGCCCAAGGAAGTGTTCTTTGCGCAGCGATACCAGCCCGGTGCACTCTGCGAGTCGGACTTCACCCACATGACCTCGCTCGGGGTGACGATCCAGGGCGAGCCCTTCGAGCACCTGCTCTACCACCTGGTGCTGCCGTACTCGAACTGGGAGACGGGACGGGTGTGCTTCTCGGAGAGCTTCGAGAGCCTGAGCGCGGGGCTGCAGGACTCGCTCTGGAAGCTGGGCGGGGTTCCACTCGCACACCAGACGGATCGACTCTCCACGGCGGTGCACAAGATGGAGCACCCGGAGGAGTTCACCCGGCGGTACGACGCGCTGCTTCGGCACTACGGGCTGCGGGGACGGAAGACCCAGGCCGCCAGTCCCAACGAGAACGGCGACGTGGAGCAACTTCACTACCGGTTCAAGCGCGCGGTGGAGCAGGCGCTGCTGCTCCGCGGCAGCCGGGAGTTCCCCGACCGCCGCGCCTACGAGGCGTTCCTGGATGAACTGTTCGTCCGGCGCAACGCCAGCCGGACCGAGCGGTTCCGGGAGGAGCTCGCGGTGCTGCGGTCTCTCCCCGCGGCGCGCCTGGATGCGGATCGGCGGCTTCAGGTCGGCGTGGGCCAGGGCAGCACGATCGCGGTGGACCGCAACGTCTACTCGGTCCACAGCCGGCTCATCGGCGAGAAGGTGGAGGTCCGGCTGCGCACCGAGGAGGTGGAAGTGTGGTACGCCCAGCGATGCGTCGAGCGCCTGCCGCGGCTGCGGGGACGGGGCCGGCACCGGATCGACTACCGCCACGTGATCGACTGGCTGGTGCGCAAGCCGGGCGCGTTCGAGCACTACCGGTACCGCGAGGACCTGTTCCCGACCAGCCGGTTCCGCGTCGCCTACGACACGCTGCGCGAACGAATGCCGGCCCATGCCAGCCGGGAGTACCTCGCGATCCTGGAACTGGCCGCCCGGGAGACGGAGAGCGGAGTTGACGAGGCACTGCGGACCCTGATCTCGCGGGAGAAGCCGATCACGGCCGACGCCGTGGAACGGCTCATCGGCGCCGGGGTGATCACCTCCGAGGTCACGGATGTCGCCGTCGAGGCGGTGGACCTGGCGTGCTACGACGCTCTGCTCGTGGAAGCGGAGGTGCTCGCATGAAGACCGCCGCCATCGCCGAACAGCTCACCGAGCACCTGCGCGAACTGCATCTCCCCGCGATCCGCGAGTGCTGGGAGGAGGAGGCCACGCGCGCCCGGCGGGAAGTCTCCAGCTACGAGAGCTACCTCCTGGAACTCGCCCGTCGGGAGTGCGAGGCCCGGTCCGATCACCGGGTCGTCCGGCTGCTGCGCGAGTCCCAGCTCCCGTTGGAGAAGAGCTGGGAGGCTTTTGACCGCCAGAGGCTTCCCCGCAAGGTGGCCCAGCAGGTGCAGGTCTTGCTGGACGGGTCATTCCTCGACCGGAGAGAGAACGTGCTGGCGTTCGGCAACCCGGGCAGCGGGAAGACGCACCTGCTTTGTGCGATCGGCCAGGAGCTCGTGCGGCTTGGCCGGCGCGTCCTCTTCGTCCCCTGCAGCCTGCTCGTCCAGGACCTGCTGATCGCCAAGCGGGACCTGCGGCTGGCCCGGGCGCTGAAGCGCCTCGGGCGCTACGACGCACTCATCATCGACGATCTCGGGTACGTCCAGCAGAACCGGGAGGAGATGGAGGTGCTCTTCTCGCTCCTTGCGGCCCGGTACGAACGCGGCAGCGTGCTCGTCACGAGCAACCTCCCGTTCTCGAAGTGGGAGCTGATCTTCAAGGATCCCATGACCACCGCTGCCGCCATCGACCGGCTGGTCCACCACAGCGTGATCCTGGAACTGAACCTGCCGAGCTACCGGCTTGAGCAGTCGAAGCACACGGGCCGTCCGGAACCGGAGGAACGGGCGGAGGAAGCGACGGAAGATGCCACGAAGGTCCTCACGGGAACGGAATCTACCCCCGGGAAGCCAGGATCTCGGAGGAAGAAGAGGCATCCGGAGGATGAAAACGGACGGGAAATCTAGTTGTCGCGGTCCGGGAACTATAGTTGTCGTTGATCAGGCGTGTTCGC
>CAYHRW010000377.1:0-2516 GCA_964359105.1 uncultured bacterium | reverse complement strand
CGCGGGCTTCCTCGACCGCTGGCTCCCGGCCGCGGTGACCGCGGGCGCCTGCGCTCTGTTCGCGGTGTGGGTCCTGAGGCTGGTGGCCGGGGCGCTGTCGGTGTGAACCTGCGGGCCGCCCGCGTGATCCCGTCCGCCGCGCTCAGCGGCTGATGAGGTCCTCGAGCACGGGGTAGACCAGCTTCGGGTTCCCGCCCGCCTGCGTCACGCCCAGCAGCGGCGCGATCGCCACCGCGCGGTCCACGTCGGCGCGCTCCTGCCCGGCCCACGCGGCCAGCGCGAGCAGCATGGCGAGCGCCAGCAGGAAGGGGCGCGGCTTCACGGCCTGCGCTCGCAGTACCAGACGTCGGCGTCGTAGATGCCGGCCGCGTCCTGGAGCACGTGGACCAAGTAGAGGAAGCGGCCGTCCGCCGTCAGCGAGGGCTCGCCGACGATGCCCTTGATCACGGGCTCCGGGACGCCCCAGCTCTGGGTGCCGGCGTCCCAGCTCGCACGGTAGATCGCGGAGCCGATGAGCGGATCCCGCGTGGAGACGAAGTACATCGTGTCCCCGGCCGCAGTGAACGTGGGCTGCGTGTCGTCCGCAGCGGAGTTGATGGGCCACGGGAGCTGCACCGCGTCGCTCCAGGTCGAGCCGGTCCTGCGGCTCTGCCAGATGTTGGTGCCGCCGCCCCGGTTCGAGGCGAAGTAGAGCGTGACCCCGTCGGGATGGATCGCAGCCTCGCCGTCGGGCGCGCTCGAGTTGACGGCAGGGCCGAGGTTCACGCCGGGGCCGGGCACGCCGCCCACGACGTCCGCCACGTAGATGTCGAGGAAGTCGTCGGTGGGTGGCACCTGCTGCCAGCCCGTGTTCGTGGCGCGGGCGGAGTGGAAGTAGACCTTGCTGCCGTCGGGTGTGAAGCTCGGCTCGCCGTCGAGCGAGGCGTCGATCCCCCCGCCGAGGTCCCAGAAGTGCGGCGTGTCGAAGGCTGCGGGGCCGCCGGTGCGCCGCGCCACGTAGGTGCCGTTGGGCCGCGAAAGCATCTGCGCGGGTGTGAGGCTGTCGAGCAGGTCGGTCGTGAACAGGAAGTACAACGACTGGCCGTCGCGCGAGATCTCGATGGCGTCCTCCGGGCACTGCGTGTTGATGGACGCGCCCAGCCGCACGGGCGGGCCCCAGTCGGCGACCACCGACTCGGGCGTGTAGAGTTCCGTGCGGGTGTGGGGCGGCTTCGCGCACTGGGGCACGTCGGGCACGACCACGGGCTGACCGGGCGGCTTCTTCTCGCATCCGAGCGCGCCGGCGCAGGCGGCGAGCAGGACCAGGATCGCGAAACGGTTCATCGTGCGGCCTCCGGGGAGAGGCGCGGTCGCAGGGGAGGCGTCCGACCGGACGTCCCCATACCGCGCGCGGCGCTCCGAGCGGCGATTATGCCGCAACGGCGCGACACTTCAACGCAGACTTCCCGCGTGGGCGCCCGCACCGATCCGGCGGTCGGAGAGCCGTGCGATCCGAGATGCGCGATGCGACCTGCGTGATCGAAGGTGCGCGATCGAGGGTTCCGCGCCTGCCGGCGCCGGTGCTATGTTCCCCGGTGCCGTACCTCCCCCCTGCGCCGCGAGGTTCCCCGATGGCTCGCACCATCCGCCTGGCCGTGGTTGCGGTGCTGATCCCGAGCCTCCTGCTCGCCGGCTGCGCGCCGTCGCTCAAGCACGGGCTGCTGTGGCCGAACGAGCTGGACAAGGTCTCCAAGAACTCCACCTACCTCAACGCCCACATGCGTGACGGCAGCTTCATCGCGCTCACCGGCTGGACCGTGGATCCCGCGGGCCGCACGGTCACGGGGGTCGGCCAGCGGCTGGACGAGAACCGCCGGGTGGTGGCGACCGGGCCGCTCTCGTTCCCGGTGGATTCGGTGGCGCTGTTCGAGTCGAACAGCACCGCGGGCATGCCGCCGGCGATGAAGGCGCTCACGATCGTCCTCGTGAGCGCGGCAGTGGTCGTGGGGATCGGCCTCCTGGCGATCGCGATCGCGTGCGCGGGCAATCCGAAGTGCTTCGGCTCGTGCCCGACGTTCTACGTGACCGACGGCGAGAAGCCCGCGCTCCAGGCCGAGGGCTTCTCGGCGAGCGTCGCGCCCGCGCTCGAGGCCACCGACGTGGACGCGCTCTTCCGCGCGCGACCACAGAACCGCGATCTCGAGGTCGTGATGAAGAACGAGGCGCTCGAGACTCACGTGGTGCGCTTCGCCCACGTCCTCGCGGCGCCGCGCGCGGCGGGCACGCGCGTGTTCGCCACCACCGATGGCGCGTTCTGGCAGGCGGACCGGCTGCGCGCGCCGCTGCGCGCCACCGGTGCCGGGGGCGACTGCCGCGCTGCGCTCGCGGCCTTCGACGGGGACGAGCGCACCAGCGCGGCGGACTCCACCGACCTCGCGGCGCGCGAGACGGTGGACCTCGAGTTCGCGGCGGACGCGGGCGAGGACCTGGGGCTCGTCATCGCGTCGCGCCAGACCTTGCTCACCACCTACCTGTTC
>CAYHRW010000376.1:0-2524 GCA_964359105.1 uncultured bacterium | reverse complement strand
AGCCGGCGCAGGTCTACACTGCGCCGGCTCGACCCGCGCGCCGGCACGCGCCCGGCCGCGCCGCGCACCGCGAGCGCCACGCCGACTCGATGTCGGCCGGGGCCGGGCACGCTCGGAGCCCGGAAAAAGGCCGACGCCTTTGCCGAATTCGTCGCTCCGGGACTGACTCGTCCCGGGGAGGCGCCCCCAGCTGGCGTCGGCGGTCCTCGTCTTCCGGCCGGCGGTCTCTCAAAGGATCCCGCACTCGGCCGCACCCACTGAATCCGTGGGCGGAGTTCACGCCGCGACCTGGACTGCGTCGTGGCGTTGGACTCATTTCAATCCCGCGCGCGGCCGGAGTCAATGAATCTTTTCAGGCGGGGGCCGGGGTGGCCATCGGCGGGCGGAACCGGGGCCGCGCCTCCGCGGCGATGCCGCGTCCTGGCGTCCCGCGCCGGCTGCTCCCACGACGCGGCTTCCCGCCAAGGCGTCCAGCCCTTCCGGAATACGGGCGCGCTCCCGGCGTAATCCGCTGTAGACGCCGGCCTGGCGCAGCGGGAGAATCAAGCGACAGCGACGACCGGCGCGGAGACCATCCCCCGCCGGTCGTTTCGTTCGGGGCCGGAGGGTCCGCTATCGCGCCAGGGACGAGCAGCCACAGGATTCGGACCGGGCATACACCACCGGAGGTCAGCCATGGCCACCACGGCTTCTTCTCTGTCGGAGTTCATGCCCTACGGGGCACCCGAGCTGCAGGGCGTCGCCCGTCCCTACATGGCCCGAGCGTTGCTCGTGAGCAGCCTGCTCTGCACCCTGGCCCTCGCGCTGGCCGGCGCGACGCTGATGATGTTCGCCCGGCAGCTCCCGGGCGCGCCGCGCTCGTTCGAGGTGCGGCTCGAACGGATCCCGGCGCCGCCGCCGCTCGCGCGCGTCGAGGCGCCTCCGCCGGTGGCGCCCGCGAAGCCGGCACACGTGGCGGCGGGCATAGCCGTGCCGGTGCCCGACGAGAAGGCGCCGCCGACGACCATCGCGACGCAGGATGAGCTGCGCACCGCCGACCCCGGGCTCGCGACCGGCGACGATCGCGCCTCGATCAAGGTGATGGACCCTCTCGATTCGCTACCGGTGTTCGGACAGTACCGCTACGTCGAGGTGACGCCCGAGCCGGTGACGCGCGTGAAGCCCGACTACCCGACCATCGCGAAAGACGCCGGCGTCGAAGGCCTCGTCGTGGCGCACGCGCTGGTGGGGAAGGACGGTCACGTCCTGGCCGTGCGCCTGGACGAGAAGCGCAACGTGCCCATGCTGAACGACGCCGCGCTCGCGGCGCTGCGCCAGTGGGTCTTCACGCCCGCGTTCGTGAACCAGCACCCGGTGGCCGTGTGGGTGGCGGTGCCGTTCAACTTCACGCTGCGTTAGCAGGTTCATGAACCGTCATTCGGATCCTCCGCGCGCGGCGCGGCCGGTCTTCGCCTGGGTGCCCATCGGGGCGGGCCGGCTCGCGCTGTCCCACCGCCCGGGCGCGCGCCTCATCCTCGCGGCTCCACACCTGGCGTGGGGCGACGGGCTCGTGGCCGGCGAGCGCCGCTAGGCGCATGGAGGACCGCGTGGCCGCGTGCATCTTCGCCGTGCCGGGACGCGGCGAGACCCGCACCGAGGCCTTCGGGGCGCTGCGCCTGCCCGGCGACTGCGCGCGGCACGGCCTCGACTGGGCGCCGGACCTGACCGCGCTCGACTTCGCGGGATAGGTGCGATGGGTCGGCGCGGCGCTCCGGCGCGACGCGTGGGACGGCGGCGCGCTGGTGCTCGGTCGCTCCTTCGGCGCCTGGCTCGTCCTCAACGCGCTGCTCGAGCAGGAGGACCCTCACCCCGGCACCGTGGTCCTGATCGCGAGCGTGCTGGGCTACGGCGCGGGCAGCGGGCTCGGGTTCAAGGCGCCGCGCGCGCGGGCGTTCTGGTCGGAGGCCGAGCATCGCGCGGGCCCGCCGGCGCAGCGGCTGGCTCTCCTCCACGCCGCGGACGACGAGCACTGTCCGTGCGACTACGCGGAGCGCCTGAGCGCGCTGTGGCACGTGCCGCTCGAGCGCTTCCCGTGCGGCGGCCACGCGCTGGGGAAGAGCGCGCTCGCGAACGAGGTGTCGCAGGCGATCGAGCGGATCTGGCCGGGCCTACGCGATCATTGACGGTCGCGGTGGCCGAAGAGCCGTCGAAGCGCGCGCGGCGCGGCCCTTCCGTCCCGTCTCCGCTGCGTTCTCTCCGTATCGCTCGATGACGCCGCGCTTCACGCCAGCGCCGTGACGCGGTCGGCGGCGAGCGTGACCGCCCCGAGCGTCTTGTCCACGCGGCCCTCGGCGCGCACCACCTGCGCGCGCACCGCCGGCGCGCACGCGCGGTAGGCGCCGGGAAAGAGCACGCACTCGGCGAGTCCGGTCTTGTCCGCGAGCGTCAGGAACAGCATCATGTCGCCGCTCCTCGTCTCGACGCGGCGGTGGGCGCACGGGAGGCCCGCGACCACGGCCCGCTGCCCGGCGTGCGCGAGGAGCGC
>CAYHRW010000375.1:0-2549 GCA_964359105.1 uncultured bacterium | reverse complement strand
GCGGCGAAGGAAGGGAGCACGTGCGGGACAACTTCCTCCACCCCCGCGAAGCCCGAGACTACCTGGCGCTGTTCGCGCATCTGGTCGGTCGGGCCGCGTAGCCGGACGCCCGCGCGGCCCTGCCCGGGCACGCGCGAGATCAGCGCCCCCACCGGTGTCTGCCAGTGGACCAGCACCTCGTTGCCGAACGGCTCGAGCACCTCGACCGCCCCGTCCAGCGCCGCGCCGTGACCATCGGCGCTCAGCAACAGGTCCTCCGGGCGCACGCCGACCGCCACGGCGCGGCCGCGCACCGCCGCCCCGGACGGGCAGCCGACTGACGGGTCGGCTTCAACCGGGGGACGGCGTGCCCTATGCTTGCGGGCGACCTACCCTCGGGCTCTGATCGAATCGGTCCGCCCGGTGTCCCGCGACGACAGTCGCCTGCGGGGAGCGGCACCCACCTTGGAGACCGCCTTTGAAGCTCGGGATCAAGTTCGCTGTCTGGCTCGTCGTACCGCTGGTCGTGCTCACGGTGGTATTCGGGTACGCATACCAGCAGCGCAGCCAGGCGCTCCTTCGTGAGGAGCTGGCGAAGGAGGGTCGGGCGATCGCGCTGGTGGTCCAGATCGCGGCCGAGGACTACCTCCGGGACCGACAACCTGCGGACCTGCGCAAGCTGGTGGACCAGATCACGGGATACGAGCGGGTCCTGGGGCTGAGGATCTTCGATCCCGACGGACGACTGATCTACCAATCGGCCACGCTGGCGGCCTACCCGTTCCAGAACGCTGCGCTGCTGCAACGCGTGATTCGGGAGCGCGAGCCGGCTGAGATGCATCGGCAGGTTGCGGGCCAGTCGGTCCTGGGGTTCCTGTTCCCGCTATCCGGCCAGGGAGGGCGCATCCTGGGAGCCGGCCAGGTCCTCCAGCTCGAGGCCTACATGGAGGCCGACGCGCGCACCAACCGGGACTTCATCATGGCCCTCACCCTGGCCATGGTCGTCGCCACGGTCACCATCGTCCTCCTCGTCACCCGGTTCAGCGTGACGCGCCCGATCGCGGATCTGGTTCGCAGCTTCCGTCAGGTGGGCGGCGGTGATCTGCCGGCGCGCGCGCCGGTTCGCGGCGACGACGAGTTGGGGCGCCTGGCTCTCGAGTTCAACCACATGTGCGAGCGGCTGGAGTCGGCGCACCGCTCGCTCGAAAGCGAGCAGAAGAAGCGCCAGCAGGTCGAAGGGCGGCTCCGGAACGCCCAGCGCCTCGCGGGGCTCGGCCGGCTGGCAGCGGGACTCGCCCACGAGATCGGCACGCCGCTCAACGTCATCGGCGGTCGTACCGACGCGCTTCTGCGCCACCTGGCCGACGACGAACGGGCGACCCGCGGCCTGGAAGTCATTTCTGCCCAGAGCGACCGGATCGTGCGGATCGTGCGCGACATGCTTGACTTCGCTCGCATGAAAGCCCCGCGTCGCGCGCAGACGTCCATCGCGGGGGTGGTCCGGATGGTCCTCGACCTCGCGGGCAGCGAGCTCGGGCGCGCCGGCGTGGCGGTGCGGGTCGAGATCCCGGCGGGATTCACCACGGTGGTCGCCGACGCCGACCAGCTCCAGCAGGTCTTCCTCAACCTCGTCATCAACGCCCGGGACGCGATGGCAGGCGGCGGGACGCTCGGGATCGGCGCGGAGGTGCAGACGCGTCCGCGCCCGCAGCGCGGCGGCCCGGCCCGCCGCTACGCCGTGGTCACCTTCGCGGACACGGGGGCAGGGATCGCGCCTGAACATCTCGAGCACGTCTTCGACCCCTTCTTCACGACCAAGAGCCCGGGCAAGGGCATGGGGCTGGGGCTCGCGGTGTCGTATGGCATCGTGGAGGAGCACGGGGGCTGGCTCGACATCGAGAGCAATCCCGGACAGGGGACCCGGGTGACGGTCTACCTCCCGATCGACGCCGAGCCGGCGGCCGATGGCCCGACTCAGAACGAGGTGACCTGATGCAGAAGGCGAGGATCCTGGTGGTCGAGGATGACCCGGCGATGCTCTCCCTCCTCCAGGACGAACTGGCTGAGGCGGGCTTCGGCGTGCTCGCGGTGTCCAGCGCCCAGGAGGCGCTCGAGGAGATCCACATCCACGCCGTGGACGCCGTCGTCACCGATCTGGTCATGCCCGGAATGAAGGGCGACGAGCTGCTTCGCCAACTCCGGGTCGCTCTCCCGGGCGTTCCGGTAGTGATCATGACAGCGTTCGGGAGCATCGAGTCGGCGGTCGAGGCGATGCGGGACGGGGCGTTTCACTACATCACGAAGCCGTTCCGGGTCGAGCAGCTGGTCGTGACGATCGAGAACGCCCTGATCGAGAGTCAATTGAGACAGGAGTTGCTCGAACTTGCCGACGCGGCTTCGGAGCACGCCGGCATCGTGGCCCAGAGCCCGGTGATGCGTCGGACCCTCGACCTGGTGGCGCGGGCCGCGCGGGTGGACACGCCCGTCCTCATCCTCGGCGAGAGCGGCACCGGGAAGGAACTCGCTGCACGGGCCCTGCACGCCGCCGGCCCGCGTCACGACCGGGCGTT
>CAYHRW010000374.1:0-2553 GCA_964359105.1 uncultured bacterium | reverse complement strand
ACCCCCGTCCGGAGCGAAACGATGCCTCTCTGTGTCTACCTGTGCTACACGCCCGGCTGCCAGACCAAGCTCGAGCGCTGGATGCCGACGGCCGAGGAAGGCGAGCAGGCGAAGATGGACTGTCCGCGCTGCGGGAACACGATGACCTGCGCGTGGACCGGCTCGCAGGTCAGGACCCCGAACCTCAAGGATGTGCGGTCACCGGCCGTCAAGCCGAACCGCTGAGAGATGCGTGCGCCGCGCGCGCGCGCCGCGGCTCCCCGCGTCAGTTAAGGCTCGCGATCATCTGGCGCAGCGCGGCGACGTGCTGCGAGATCTCTTCGCGGTCGCCGGCGAGCGGCGCGCGCTCCAGGTAGCCGACGAGGCAGGGGAGGGATTCGCGCCACCGGCCGAGGCGGAAGAGCAGGAGCCCGCGGTCGCGCTGCTCGTCGAGGGCCTCGGGGTCGAGCACCAGCAGGCGGTCCACCGCGGTGAGCGCGAGCCGGTCGTCCCCGCTGCGCAGGTAGGCGCCCTTCAGGGTGTGGAGCAGGCGGGCGATCATCGCGCGCTTCCCGACCGAGGCGATCAGCCCCTGCTCGAAGGGCAGCTGGCCGCCGCTGGTGTGCTGGAGCATCCGGCGGCAGTCTTCCTCGTGCACCGACATGGCGTGCTGGTAGGGGTCGAGCAGCAGGTCGCGCGGCTCGCCGGTGAGCCGCACCAGGAAGTGGCCGGGGAAGCCCACGCCTTCGAACGGGATGCCGACGCGCCAGCCCACCTCCATCATCACGATCGCGAGCGTGAGCGGGATGCCGCGGCGGCGCTGGAGGACCTCGTGGAGCAGCGAGTTGCTGGGACTGTAGTAGTCGCGCTGGTCGCCGCGGAAACCCAGCTCCTCGTAGACGAAGCTGCGCAGGCGCGCGAGCTTCTGCAGGTTGTTCCACTGCGGATCGAAGCGCGCGCGCAGCTCGGCGGCCCACGCGTCGAGCAGGCCGGCCTGGCCCTCGATGTCCACGCTGGGGTCCGACTCGGCGGCCACCAGCAGCGCGGTGCGCGCGAGATCGATGGCGGCCTCGGGCCGCCGCACCATCGCGACGAAGTCCGCGCGGATGTGCTCGGATGACGACATGAAGCGTGTGCTCCTCGCGGCCACGGCCGCCGCCCGGATGGATGTCCCGGCGCTGCGGCGTCGCCTGCTCGCCTGGTACGGACGCCACCGCCGTGCGTTGCCCTGGCGGGGCACCCGCGATCCCTATCGCATCTGGGTCTCGGAGGTGATGCTCCAGCAAACCCAGGTCGCGGCCGTCACGCCGTATTATCGCGCGTTCCTCGCGCGCTTTCCCACGCTGGCGTCACTCGCCCGCGCCCGCGCGGCCGACGTGCTCGCGGCGTGGGCCGGGCTCGGATACTACCGCCGCGCGCGCCACCTGCACGCCGCCGCGCGGCTCGTGGTGCGCGAGCACGGCGGCCGGGTCCCCGACCGGCCCGAGACCTTCGGGCGCCTGCCCGGGGTCGGGCACTATACGGCGGGGGCGGTGCTCTCCATAGCTTTCGACCATCCGCTGCCCGCGCTTGACGGGAACGTGGCCCGGGTGCTGGCGCGTCTCGAGGCCCTGCCCGTGACGCTGCGCGACCCGCGCGGCGCCCGGGCCCTGCAAACGCTCGCGCAGGCCCTGGTCCCGACGCGCCGGCCCGGCGACTGGAACCAGGCACTCATGGAACTCGGCGCCACGGTGTGCGTGCCGCGCGCGCCACGCTGCCCGGAATGCCCGGTGCGGCGCTGGTGCCGCGCGTCCGCGCTCGGGCGTCCGGAGGCGTTCCCGCCGGCGACGGCGCGCCGCGCTCCGGTGCGGGTGCGGCGCGCCGTGGCGCTGATCGAGCGGCGCGGCCGGCTGCTGGTGGTGAGACGCGAGGGCCCGCTGCTCGCCGGGCTGTGGGAGCCGCCGGGAGTGGAGCTGGGCGACGGCGCGCCCGCGGGCGCGGCGCTGCGGGCGGCGCTCGCAGACCTCGGCGTGCGCGCAACGCTCGCGCCCACCGGGGAGTCGGTGCGCCACGCCATCACGCACCGCAGGATCGAGGCCGAGGTGTGGCGCGCAGCCGACGCCACCGTGCCGCGCTCGGCGCGGCTCCGCTGGGTGGATCCGGCGCGTCCCGGCGTCGCGCTCACCGCGCTCGCGAAGAAGGTGGCGCGGCTGGGGGCGACCGTGCGGCGATGACGCGGCGCGCCCGGCATCCCGCGGGACACCCGGCACGGCGTCGTGTCTTCGCTACTCCTTCTCGAACGCCACCCGCAAGGCCGGCGCGCCCTCGGGGACCGGCGCCGGCTCGCCCGTGGGCGCCGGCTCGGGCCGCGGCTCGGGCGCGCGCCGTCTCCTGCGCGCGTGCTCCCGCTCGTACTCTTCCGCCTCCTCGGCCGAGGCGGTCCAGCGCTTCATGTGCACCATCACCCACGCGCTCCAGTCGTCGAGGTAGGTGTACACGACCGGCACCACGATCAGCGTGAGCAGCGTCGAGGTGATGAGCCCGCCGATCACCGCGTGCGCCATCGGCGCGCGGAACTCCGAGCCGGCACCGAAC
>CAYHRW010000373.1:0-2559 GCA_964359105.1 uncultured bacterium | reverse complement strand
GGGCGCTGGAACGTGCAGTTCGCCGACGCCGGCGCCACGGCCGACTCGACCTACGAGGCCACGCTCACCTTCGCGAGCGCCGACGAGCCGCTCCCCGGCGCGGCGGCCCAGCCCGACGTGAGCTACATCCTGCGCGCGCGGCTGACGGGCGGCGCGGTCGCGGTCGGCGGGACTCCGCTCCCGGCCGCCACGCGGCTCTACCCGCCCATGCCGAACCCGCTCATCGGGACGAGCCTGGTGCGCTTCGACCTCGCGCGCGCAGCCGGCGTGCGGCTCGAGGTGTTCGACCTCACCGGCCGGCGCGTCGCCGAGCTGGCGTCGCGCGCCTTCGAGCCCGGCGGCTACAGCGTGCGCTGGAACGGCCGTGACGATGCCGGCAGCGCGGTCGGCCCCGGCCTCTACTTCGTGCGCCTGAGCGCCGCGGGCCTGGCGGCGCAGACCGCGCGGCTGGCGGTGGTGCGCTAGGGGTGGGACCGGTGCGCGGGCACGGAGCGCGGTTCGTCGTCGCGTGCGCGGTGGGGCTGATGCTCGCCGCGCCCGCGCACGCGCTCAAGGTCGCGACCTGGAACCTGCTCACCTACGACACCGCGACCGGCGGGATCCCGCCGCGGCAGGCGTCCTTCCGCACGGTGATGGCGGGCCTCGACCCGGACGTGCTCATCGTGCAGGAGCTCATCACCCAGGCGGCGCGCGACTCGTTCCTCGACAACGTGCTGAACGTGGTGCAGCCCGGCCAGTGGCAGGCGAGCACGTTCATCCTCAGCACGCAGAGCGCCGTCTACTGGAAGCCCGCGAAGGTCGCGGTCCTCAACGTCGGCTCGTTCGCGGACGGCGGCCCGCGCGACGTGCTCCAGTGCCTGGTGAAGCCGGTCGGCTACCTCACGAACCCCGGCTGGTTCCGGCTCTACTCGATCCACCTCAAGGCCGGCGGCCCGGCGACCCCCGACTCCGCCACGCGCCGCATCGAGTGCACGAACATCCGCAACACCCTCAACAACGTCGCGATCGGCAGCGTGGGCCACAACTTCCTGCTGGGCGGCGACTCCAACTTCTACGGCGCCTACGAGGGCGGCTACCTCCGGCTCACCGAATCGCAGGCCGACAACGACGGCCGCTCGAAGGACCCGCTGGTCATGCCGGGCTCGTGGCACGTGGTCTCGGGCTACGCGCCCTACCACACCCAGAGCACCTGCGCGACCTGCCCGAGCTACCCCGGCGTGACGTTCTCGGGCGGCGGCATGGACGACCGCTTCGACCTGCTCTTCTCCTCCTATTCCGTGCAGGACGGTCAGGGGCTCGACCTCATCGGCTACCTCGCCTACGGCAACGACGGGCTGCACTTCAACACCGACATCAACGCCGACGGCTTCAACTTCGCGGTCGGCTACACCATCGCCACCGCGCTCCACGACGTCTCGGACCACCTCCCGGTCCTGATGACGCTCCAGCTGCCGTCCAAGGTCTCCGCCGCCTCGCAGCTCGACTTCGGCAGCGTCATCGCCGGCGCCCCCGCGCAACAGCAGAACCTGGCGGTCTCCAACATCGGCACGGTGCCCGCCGACGCGCTCGACTACTCGCTTTCCGCCCCGGCCGGCTTCACCGCGCCCGCGGGCTCGTTCTCGGCCGCCGCCGGCGGCGCGGCGAACAACCACACGATCGGGATGAGCGCGGCGACCGCGGGCGCGAAGAGCGGCACGCTCGCCATCGCGAGCGACGACCCGGACACCTCGTCGAAGAGCGTGAAGCTCTCGGGACGCGTGCTGCGCCACGCCGTGGCCTCGCTCGACTCGCAGGCCGTGGTGACGGAGAGCGCGCTCGACTGGGGCGAGCGGGCGCCCGGCACGTTTCCGGCCCTGCCGGTGCGCCTGCACGACCAGGGCTACGACGCGCTGCAGGCGCAACTCTCGATGAACGGCGCCGTCATCACCGGCGGCGACGGCCGTTTCTCGATCGCGGGCGGGTTCAGCCCCGTGCTGATCGGCGGCACCGGCCGCACCTGGAACGTGGCCTTCAACGACAGCGGCGCCAGCCAGGACACCGCCTACGACGCCACGCTCACCTTCACCAGCGCCGACGAGCCCCTGCCGGGAGCCACCGCGGCGAGCGACCTCGTGGTCCAACTGCACGCCTACGTCATCTCGGCCGCGACCGGCGTGCCCGGGCCGGGCGTGCCCGCCGCGTTGCGCTTCTACCCGCCGCGACCCAACCCGGCGGCGGGCCCGGTGCGTTTCGCCTTCGACCTCACTCGGCGCGCGCCCGTCACGCTCGAGCTGTTCGACCTCTCCGGCCGGCGCGTGGCCAGCGTGATCTCGGGCGAGCTGGACGCCGGGCATCACGAGGTGCGGTGGGACGCGGGCGCTGGCGCCGGCCAGCCGGGCGCCGGGCTCTACTTCGCCCGCTTTGCCACCGCGGGCCTCACCCGCACCGCGCGCGTCGTGCTGCTGCCGTAAGCGGCCGAAGCCCTACCGCCCGCGCTCCGTCTCCTCGTCCCCGCCGCTGCCGCCCGGCGCGTAGCCGGGGCACTCCTTGACCGGCAGGCGCGGGTACTTCTCGAAGCGC
>CAYHRW010000372.1:0-2571 GCA_964359105.1 uncultured bacterium | reverse complement strand
CCCCGCGGGCCCCGCCACGCCCCGCACCCGCGGGGGGCGGCGCCGCCCCCGGCCCCACCGCGCAGCGCGCCGCCCGCGCGCGGCCGCACGAAGCCGGTGAGCTCGACGCGCCGCGCGTGCTCGAGGCCGCCCCCCGCGGGCAGCCCCCAGTCCTGCTCGGCGAACGGCCGCTCGAGCCGGCTGAAGGGGGCGAAACGCTCGCCCACCGCGCGCGCCGAGAGCGCGAGCCCGCCGCGCCCCAGCAGGCCGGGCAGCCCGCCCTCGAGGCTCAGCGCGGCGCGCCCCGCGCCACCCACGTGGTGGCGGTCGTCGAGGCTGGAGAAGGTGTTGAGGTCGCGCTTCGAGGCCGCCCCTTCCAGCTCGAAGGCGAGCGCTCCGAGCCGACCGCCGCCGCCCAGCGACCACAGCAGGTGCGACTCGGGCAGGGGCAGCGCGCGCCCGACGCGGAAGGCGCCCGCGCCCGGGCCCACGTAGCGGTAGGCGGTGCGGCCCGAGATCATGGTCGAGTCGGCGTAGTCGCCGAGCCCGGTTCCCAGCCGCGCGAAGCGCACGCTGAAGTGGCCGGAGTCCGGGCCGGCGTACGCGAACACCAGACCGGAGGCGACCCGCACGGTGTCGTAATCGCCCACGCCCGCGGTGACCCCCGGGCCGATCGCGCGCGCCGCCGAGTCGCCGGCGGCCGCGAGCACCAGGCGGTCGGCGGCGTCGAGCGCGAGGTCGAGCGGGCGGCCACGGTCGTCCGACTCGGTCACCGCCTCGGTGAACAGGTGCAGGCGGCCGCGCTCCCAGCGCCCGGAGGCGAGCGCGAGGTTGCGGCGGTAGCGGTTGAGCGCGAACTGATAGTCCACCGTGATGCGCGAGGTCGCGGTGATCGGGCGGCGGTTCGTGAAGGTGACGCGGCCGCGCTGGTAGTCGAGCGCGTAATCCGCGCCCTCGCCGCGCGTCATGCGCACCCCGTCCACGGTCACCACCTCGCTGCCCGCCACCACCGAGATCCCGGTGTTGCCGTCGCGGTCGGTGAGCAGGTAGGGCCCCTGGCGCCCCTCGACCCCGTAGAACTGGACGCGGAAGTACTCGCCCTGCGCGCCGGCCGCCGCCACGGTGCCGCGGAAGCTCCCCTGCGACCACTCGCCGCGCACGCCCTGCACGCGGCGCTCCAGCCGCGCGAACTCGCCCTGCGCGAGCACCAGCGGCACGTCACCCAGCGCCACCGAGCCGCGCGGCGCGTTGAGCTCGATCAGGACGCGATCGAGCGCCTGCAGGTCCTGCGTGCTGCCGGCCGCCGTCAGCGGCAGGTTGCGGTCCGAGAGCACGCCGGTGAGCTGCACCCCCGGCGCCAGCGTCCCGCTCACCGCGAGATCGAGCGACTGGCGCAGGAACGCGTCCTGGCTCGAGCCGAACTCCACCGCCACCGTCTTGTTCCCGGTGACCGAGAGCGCGGTGCCGGCCGGCGCCGCGAACGGACTGTGCGACGTCACCGGGCGCGCGGCCGCGGGCGCGCCCGAGCCGGGCGGGGCGGCCGCGCTCTCGGGCGCGGCCGGACGTGCGGCGCGGTAGCGCTGGAGCTCCAGCTCGAGCGGCGGCGGCGCCAGCAGCCAGCAGGCCGCGATCCACAGCGTCTCCCCCGGCGCCGGCTGGCGCAGCACGCGCAACTCGCCGCGCAGCGGATCGAGCAGGTAGTCGGCGCCGCGCCGCCACGCGCCGCCACGCGTCCACACCGAGTCGCTGCCCGCCCGCACGAAGGTGTGCGGCAGGCGGTAGACCACCGCGTCGGGCCGCGCCGGGAACGCCGTCACGCCGCAGCCGGGGTCGGAGAGCGTCCCCGCCGCGGCCGCGCCGGCGAGCGCCAGCACGGCGAGCCCGCCGGCCGCGAAGCTCACGGCGCGCGGCATCGGCTACTCCCCGCGCGCGACGGCGGGGACCAGGGTGAAGCGGCGGACGCGCCCCGCGGCCGCCTCGGCCACCAGCAGCGTGCCGTCGGGGGCGAAGGCCAGCGCGCGCGGTCCGCCGAGGCCGGCGAGCGACGCGAGCGTGCGCCCCGCGGAGTCGAACACCCACAGCCGGCCGCTGGCCTCGTCGGCCACCGCGACGCGCGCCGAGTCGTCCACCGCGACCGGCAGCCTCCCGCGCCCCGGCTTCACGTCGAGCGGCCACGCGGCCGCCACCCGCCCGCCGGCGTCGAGCCGCTGCACTCGCGCGCCCACGCGCTCCGCCGTCACCAGCTCGCCGCGCGGCGCGGCCGCCACGCCCGCGAGCCCGCGGAACGAGCCGGCGCGCGCGCCGTAGCCGCCCAGCTCGCGCACGAAGCGCCCGGAGAACTCGAAGGCGAGGATGCGGTCCCGCTCGGCGTCGGCGATGAACAGCGCGCCGCCGCGGTCCGACGTGAGCGCCACCGGGTCCACGCGCCCGGTGCGGTCGGTGAGCGCGGGATCGGCGAGGCCCACCAGCACGCCCATCAGGCGTCCGAACAGATCGTACCCGACCACCCGCAGGTTCTCGCGGTCGAGCACCGCGACGCCCAGCGTGCCGTACGGCACCACGCCCGCGGGCCGGTGGAGCTGCCCCGGATCG
>CAYHRW010000371.1:0-2574 GCA_964359105.1 uncultured bacterium | reverse complement strand
CCGGCGGCCTTCACGGGTGGGACGGCCTTCCCCTTCGCGGCAACGGCCTTCGGCTTGACGGGCTTCCCGGCCCTGGCCGCCGGCTTCGCCGGCTTCGCGGCGCGCGCCTTCACCGCAGGCCGCGTCGGACGCGCGACGGCCTTCTTCTTCGCGGGCTTCGCGGCTCTGGCTCGGCTCGGGCTCTTGCGCTGGGTCACCATCGTCATGCCTCCATCTCGGGGAATCGGCCCGGGTGCATCAGGTCATTGCGCGTGCCCGAGGCGGCGCACCACCTCGGTCACCAGCCGGATCAGCGAGGGCGCCGCCCGTCCGGCGGTCGCCAGGATCGCGGGGATGTCCACCGGCTCGAGCCGGTCGGGCAGGCACGCGTCCGTCACCACGTTGAGCGCGAGCACCTTCTGCCCGCCGTGCACCGCGGCGAGGTCCTCGGGCACCAGCGACATGCCCACCACGTCCGCGCCGATCCAGCGCAGGAAGCGGTACTCCGCCGCGGTCTCGAGGTTGGGCCCGGGCACGCCAACGAACACGGCGCGCTGGAGCGGGATCCGGAGCTCGAGGGCCACGCTCTCGGCGAGCGCGACCAGGTCGCGCGCGTAGGGCTCGCTCATGTCCGGGAAGCGCGGCCCGAGCTCGTCGTCGTTCGGCCCGACCAGCGGATTGTCGCCCATCAGGTTGATGTGGTCGGTCGTCACCACGATCGAGCCCGGCGTCATGTTCGGGTTCATGCCGCCCACCGCGTTGGTGACCACCAGCGTCCGGCAACCGAGCGCGGCGAGCACGCGCACCGGGAAGGCCACCTGCTTCATGGTGTAGCCCTCGTAGTAGTGCACGCGGCCCTTCATCACCGCGACCGGGTGCCCCGCCAGCGTGCCGGTGTGCAGTTCGCCCGCGTGGCTCTCGACCGTCGAGACCGGGAAGTGCGGGACGTCCTCGAAGCGCACCACGGTCTCGACCGCGAGCGCGTCCGCGAAGTCGCCGAGCCCGGTGCCGAGGACGATGCCCACCTCGGGCGCGCGCTTCGTGCGCCCGCGGAGGAAGTCCGCCGCCTCGCGGATCTGGTTCAGGTACTCACTCGCCATCGCGCGCTTCCCGCCCCAGGGCCCGCTCGAGCCGGCGCGCGAGCTCCGCGCCCTCGAGGCCCTCGATCTCGACCACCTTGCGGCGCGCCGTCAGGCCGCGCACCACCGTCACCTGCCGCTTCTTCACGCCCAGCCGCTGCGCCAGCAGCTCGCTCAGCGCCGCGTTGGCACGCCCGCCCTCGGGCGGCACGGCCACCGCGACCTTCAGCGTCCCGTCCTCCAGCCGTCCCAGCAGCCCGGAGCGCCGCGCGCCCGGATGGACGCGCACGGCGAGCCGCACGCTCACGGCACCGTGATGGATGGCCTGAGCATCGCGTCGGCCATCCCGCGCAGCGAGCCGATCACGAAGAGCTGCACGAACACGATCGCCAGCATGGCGATGAACGGGGCGAAATCAATGCCGCCGAACACCGTCGGGAACAACCGCCGGATCGGGTTGCACACCGCGTCCGACACGCGGCCGAGGAACTGCACGATCGGGCTCGACGGGTCCGGCCGCACCCACGACAGCAGCGCGTTCACGAAGATCACGATGAGCAGGAACTGGAGCGCGTAGTTGAGCACCGTGGCGAGCGCGTTCAGGAAGTTGCCGACGACGATCACGTCCGCCTCCTCATGGGCGCGGCCCGAACAGCGCCGTGCCGATCCGTACCATCGTGCTCCCCTCCTCGACCGCCGCCTCGAAGTCTCCGCTCATGCCCATCGAGAGCTCGGGCAGGCGGAGCCCGAGCCGCGCCTCGGCGCGGTCGCGCAGCTCGCGCAGCCGCGCGAAGCCGGGCCGCGCATCCGCGGGGCTGGCGACTGCCTGCCCCACGGTCATCAACCCGTCCACCGCGAGCCCCGGCAGCCCTGCGATCGCCTCGAGCAGCCGCTCGAGGTACTCCGGGCCCACGCCGAACTTGCTCGGCTCCCCGCTCACGTTCACTTCGACGAGCGCCGGCAGCCGGCGGCCGGCCTCGACCGCGCGCCGCGACAGCGCCTCGGCCAGCTCGAGGCTGTCCACGCTGTGGACCCGATCGAACAGGTCCACGGCGCGGCCGGCCTTGTTGCGCTGGAGGTGGCCGACCATGTGCCAGCGCGCGCGGTCGCGTCCCACCGCCAGGATCTTCGGCTGCGCCTCCTGCACCCGGTTCTCACCGAGGTCGGCGAGCCCGAGCTCGACCGCCCGGGCCACTAGTACGGCCGCGACGGTCTTCGTGACCCCGACCAGGAGCACGCTCCCGGCGGGCCGCCCGGAACGCGCTGCCGCCGCGGAAATCCGGCCCCGGACCTCGTCCAGCCGCTGCCGCAGGGCATCCCCGTTGGCGTTCACGAGCGGGCCAGAGTAGACGGGGCCGGGGTGGGCTGCAAGCGGAAATGGGCCGCCTTGCGGGAAGGAGGAGCCCCCCGGCGCGGGCCCACGGCCGGGGCGGGGCCGCGCGGCCGGGGGCCGGCGGGCACCCCGGACCCGGCGGGCGCGGCCCGGGCAGCGCGCCCCCCCCCCCACACCCCCCCG
>CAYHRW010000370.1:0-2583 GCA_964359105.1 uncultured bacterium | reverse complement strand
CGGGTGGGGCAGGTGCTGATCGGTCTCGGCAGCGCCGGGCTCGTGGCGGTGTTCGCCGTGGTGGTCCGCATCCGGCCCGACCGCGCGCATGTCGTGATGGGCCTGGGCGCGCTGGCGTGGCTCTCCGGCAACCTGCTCTGGCTCGCCGGTGCTCCGCTCGCGCACGCCGCGGCATGGTGGATCGGCTTCCTGGTGCTGACGATCGCGGGCGAGCGGCTGGAGCTGGCGCGGCTGGTGGTGCAGGCGCCGGGGCCGCAGCGCAGCTTCACCGTCGTGGTCGCGGTCCTCCTCGCCGGGCTCGCGCTCTCGCTGGTGGCGTTCGCGCCGGGGCTGCGCGTGGCCGGCGCGGGCGCGGCGGCGCTCGGCCTGTGGCTGCTGCGCCACGACCTCGCGCGCCGCACCATCCGCGCGCGCGGCGTCACGCGCTACATCGCGGCCTGCCTGTTGCCCGGCTACGCCTGGCTCGTCTTCGCCGGCGCGCTGTGGCTCGCGTTCCCCACGCGCTTCGACGCGGGGCCGCTCTACGACGCGATGCTCCACGCCGTGCTGGTGGGATTCGTGTTCTCGATGATCTTCGGCCACGCGCCCATCATCCTGCCCGCGCTGACCGGCGCGCAGGTCGCGTTCCACCCGCGCTTCTACGCGCACCTCGCGCTGCTGCACCTGTCGCTGGTGCTGCGCGTGGCGGGCGACCTCGGCGGGGAGGCGGCGCTCCGCCAGTGGGGCGGGCTCGCGAACGTCGCAGCCATCCTGCTGTTCCTCGCCAGCACGCTTGCGGTAGTGGCCTCCGCGAGGCATCGTGTGCGGCCCGCGCCCGCGGTGGGCCGGGATCCGCCTGCGCCGCCGGCTTCGTGCTAGGATTCCGCGGCTGCACGATCGTCCCCGGCGCTGCGGCCGCACGCCGCGCCTTCGCGAGGCCGCGCCACGCCCAGCCCGAGGAGATCCCGCGCGTGTCCGCATCCGTGTCCCGCCGCCTGCTCGCCACGTTCGTCCTCGCCCTCACGGCCGCATCCGCGGCGACTCCCGCCGCGTCCGACCCGCGGCCGCCCGAGGTGATGGATGCCGCGGCGATCCGGCTGGCGTTGCAGAAGCTCAACGTGGTGGGGAGCGCGCTCTACGTCGGCGCGCACCCGGACGACGAGAACACCGCGGCGCTGGCCTGGCTCTCGAAGGGCTGGCGGGTGCGCACCGGCTACCTGTCGCTCACCCGCGGCGACGGCGGGCAGAACCTGATCGGCACGGAGATCGGCGCGCCGCTGGGCGTGATCCGCACCCAGGAGCTGCTGGGTGCGCGGCGGGTGGACGGCGCGGAGCAGTTCTTCAGCCGGGCGGTGGACTTCGGCTACTCCAAGGACCCCGACGAGACGCTCGCGATCTGGGGCCGCGAGCGCATCCTCTCCGACGTGGTGTGGGTGATCCGCCGCTTCCGCCCGGACGTCATCCTCACCCGGTTCCCCACCGACGGCGGCGGCGGGCACGGGCACCACACCGCCTCGGCGATCCTCGCGGAGGAGGCCTTCGTGGCGGCGGCCGACTCGACGCGGTTCCCCGAGCAGCTCCGATGGGTGCGTCCGTGGCAGGCGAAGCGGATCGTGTGGAACGTCTTCCGCTTCGGCGGGGCCGGACCGGACACCGTGCCCGGGCGGATCCAGGTGGACGTCGGCGCGTACAACGCGCTGCTCGGGCGCTCCTACACCGAGATCGCGGGCGAGGCGCGCACCATGCACAAGAGCCAGGGATTCGGCTCGGCCGAGCGCCGCGGCGCGTGGAGCAACAGCTTCGAGCACCGCGGCGGCGAGCGCGCCATCCGCGACCTGTTCGACGGCGTGAACCCCGGCTGGTCGCGCGTCGCGGGGGGCGCGAAGCTCACGCCGCTCTTCGAGCAGGCCCTGCGCGAACTCAGGCCCGAGCGCCCGCAGGCGATCCTGCCGCTGCTGCTGCGCGCGCACGCGATCCTGGCGGCGCTGCCCGCGGAGCCGATGGTCGAGAGGAAGCGCGCCGAGCTGCTCGAGGTGATCCGCGCCTGCACCGGGCTGTGGCTCGAGGCCGTGGCCTCCGCGCCGACGGCCTCCCCGGGAAGCCCGATCCGGGTGGTCGCGGCGGCGATCGCTCGCAGCGACGCGGCGCTCCGGCTCGAGGGGCTGGAACTGGCCCGTGCCGACGGCCCGGCGCTCGCGCAGCGCGACGGCGCGCGGGCGCTGGCGTTCAACACGGCGGCGACCGACACGTTCCGCGTGAGCCTGCCGCGGGAGCTGGCGACCACGCAGCCCTACTGGCTGCGCGCGCGTCCGCTCGCTGGCTCGTTCGAGGTCGCGGACCAGCGCCTGATCGGCGACGCGGAGAACGGCCCGGCGCTGGTCGCGCGCTTCGTGCTGACCGCCTCGGGACAGCGGCTGGTCTGCGAGGTGCCGGTGGTGTACCGCTGGACCGACCCGGTCGAGGGCGAGCGCTACCGCGCCTTCGAGGTCGTGCCGCCGGTCACGCTGCGCTTCGACCACGGCGCGTACCTGTTCCCCGACCGGCGGCCACGGGAGATCCGCGTGACGGTGCGGAGCGCCGACGTCCCGGTGTCGGGCACGCTGC
>CAYHRW010000369.1:0-2608 GCA_964359105.1 uncultured bacterium | reverse complement strand
CCGGGGAGCTGCGGGACCTGGTCGGATACCTCAACTTCGTCAACTACCTCGGCGACCCCGGGGACGCCGGGCGCGGCGGCGCGGCGCTGGCCCAGATGCCGTGCCTGGCGTGCCACGACCTGCGCGAGCGCGGGAAGATCGGGCCGGCGCTGCTGGTCTCCGCCCGGGCGGCGTCTCCGGTCGGGCTGGTGACGGACCTGTGGAACTACTACCCGGGCATGCACGCGGCGCTCAGGGAGCGCGGTCTGCCGTGGTTCGCCTGGAGCGGAGATCTGTTGACCGACCTCTCACGCTACCTGGCGTCGCTGGCACCGGCGGGCAGCCCCGCGCCGCTGCTGGCGCCGGGAGACCCGCAGGAAGGGAGCCGCGTCTTCGCCCGCATCGGCTGCGGGCGATGCCACGGCCCATCGGGCGCGGGCGCCTGGGCCGCGCTGCTGCGCAGGTCGAACGCCCGGAGCGCCGCCGAGAACGGCGCCGCGCTCCTCAGGCACCTGCCCGCGATCGGCGGGGGCGCCGCGGACGCCCTGCGCCCGCTGACCGAGAAGGACATGGCGGACCTGCTCGCCTACCTGAGCCTCGCCGGCACGGAGGTGCCGGGCGGGGACGCGCGGGCGGGCCGGGAAGTGTTCGCGCGTGACCGGTGCGGCACCTGCCACGCGCTCCCCGGCCGCAAGCCCGGCATCGGACCCGACGTGCAGGACATGCCCGCACTCGGGGACCCGTACGACGTGGCCGCGCTGATGCTGCAGCACGCACGCAACATGAAGACGGCCACCGAGCTCAAGCACGTCCCGTGGCCGCAGATGAGGCCCGATGAGCTGTTGGACCTGTATGCCTTCCTCGCCAGCCAGCCGCGCCGCTAGCGGCGCTCGTGTGAGCGGCGCGCAGCCGGCGGGCGCGGTGCATGGGTTGCGGCGCGCGCGCCGGGCGCTCGCGCTGCTGTCGGCAGTGCTGGCGCTGGCCGGCTGCGGCCGCGCCGTGGGGCACCGCGAGGCGGACCCGGAGGGCGGTGCCGCGACCCTGCCCGCGGTGCTGGTCAACGACTCCCTGAGCGTCGAGGACCGCTGCATCGCCTGCCACCGCGGCGTGCTCGATCCGCGCCACAAGCTGGACCCGCAGCCCCTCACCACCCATCCCGGACGCCTGCTCGACATCCATTCCCCGCTGCGCTTCGGCTGCACCTCCTGCCACGGTGGCGACGGCAGCGCGGGCAGCGCCCGCGAGGCGCACGGAGCCGGCTCGAGCCGGCTGGGATTCCTGACCGGCGACGCCGCCGAGATCGCCTGCGGCAAGTGCCACCTGAACGAGGTCGAGCTCGACGGCGCGCCCCACCTGAGTCACGGCCGGGCACTGCTCCGCCGTTCCCACTGCGACGGGTGCCACGAGATCGGGGAGTCCGCCCGGAGCGGGCAGCCCGGCCCGGACCTCGCCGGGATCGCGCGGCGCACGAACCCGTCCTGGCTGTTCCGCTGGCTCAAGAACCCCCGCGACTACGCGGACAACGCCCGCATGCCGCGCTACGAGATCGAGGACCGGTACGTGGACGCGCTGGTCGGGTACCTGATGACGTTCCGGGGCGAGGCTCCGTTCGACACCACCGGGTTCCCGCGAGGCGACCCGGAGCGCGGGAAGAACCTGGTCCGGCTCTCCTTCTGCATCAGTTGCCACGCCATCGAGGGCAAGGGCGGCAAGGACGCCATTGATCTGGGGCGCGTGGGGAACAAGCTCACGCGTGCCTGGATGCTCCGGCTGCTTTCCGACACCCACGGCGCCGTTCCCTCGAGCCCGATGCCGCAGTACCGCTTCACGCCCGCGCAGGTGGCGGACGTGGCCGCCTACTTCGGAGAGGAGCTGACGGACCCATCGTTCGAAGGGGTCGAGGCCGATTCCGCGCTGGGCAGGCTCGGCGCCTACTGGCCCGATTCGGCGCGGCGCGTGGACGTCGGCAGGCGCCTGTTCAAGGAGCTGCGCTGCGGCAACTGCCACGCCTTCCCCGGCGGCGAGGGCTGGATCCGCGTGGCGCCGATCCTCTCGAGGCTGGGCGAGAAGAAGCCCTCCGAGCTCCCCTGGGGTTCGACACGGTTCCCCCGCACGCTGGAAGACTACGTGTGGCACAAGGTGGAGACCCCGCTCGTCTTCGCCACCGCGCTGCATCGCTTCAAGATGCCCACGTACGATTTCACGCCGGAGGAGGCGCGGGACGTGACCATCGCCCTGCTCGCCCAGGCCGACCTGCCGGTGCTCCCGGAGGCGTTCGTCGTGCGCGACTCGACCGACGCGGCGCTGCCCCTGCCGGACGAGTTCGGGCGCCTGGTGCGCCAGTACCGCTGCCTCTCCTGCCACTCGGTGAACGGGATCGGGCACAACATCTCCTACGATCTCGGGGCGGAGGGGAGCCGGGCGCAGCGGGACTGGCTCTACCGGTACCTCAAGCTCCCCTACACGATCCGGCCGATCCTCACCGTCCGCATGCCGATCTTCAACCTCACGGACGAGGAGGCACGCATCCTCGCGGACGGCATCGCCGACTCGTGGCGGGATGCGCGGGCGGATTCGGCGGGCGATTTCCCCGTGGGGCCGCGCGAGGTGGAGGCCGGCCGCAGGCTGT
>CAYHRW010000368.1:0-2634 GCA_964359105.1 uncultured bacterium | reverse complement strand
CCCGGCGCCCCCGGCTGCGCGGCCGAACTCTCGCGCAGCAGGAAGTCGCCGGTGAAGTGCGTGCGATCCGGTAACGCCGACACGAGGCATGCCGCGAGCAGCATGACCGCGATCACCGGGAGTCTCCCGCCGTTCGTGAGCCGGTCTCCGATCCTGGTCGCCAGTGGAAGCGCTCGCGTCGCGAACGCCGGCACCAGCGCCGCGGCTGCAACGAGCCACGGCAGCCACGCCCACCCCGGGGAGAGGAAGCGCGGATGATTGAGTCCCCAGCCCCACATCGAGGGCACGAACGCGAGCGCGGCGCGGGTCGCAGCGAGCAGCGCGAGCGCGCACCACAGCGCCAGCGCGGCGTGCCCGCCCGGGCGCCCATCTGCAAGATGGGCCGGGTGGGTCCGGCGCCCGCCCGGGCCGGAAACCGCGGACGGCGACGCGGAGGCGCCCTGCGCCGCCGCGCTCGCGCCGCGCTCAGGGCGCGATCTCTTCGTCATCCGCCCGGTACAGGATCGCGCCCGGCTCGGGCAGCCGCATGGTGCGCTCCCACGCGTCGCTGACGGCGCTGCCGATCAGCCGCTGCAGGAAGCCGGGGCGCGGCCGGCGGTACTCGCGCAGGCGGATCTTCTCGCCCTCCGGGATCTGCGCGCGGCGGCGCGCCTCGGCGATCGCGTCGTCGAGCCCGCCGATCTGGTCCACCAGCCTGCGCTCGAGCGCGTCCTCGCCCATCCACACGCGGCCCTGCGCCACGGCGTCCACCTCGTCCTCCGCCAGCTTCCGATCCTCGGCGACGATGCCGACGAACGAGCGGTAGAAGCGCAGGATCGCCGAGTCGGCGATGGCCTGCGCCTCGGGCGTCCAGTCGCGGCCCTGCGACCAGGCCCACATCCTGTCACCGCGATCGAATGCATCCTGCCGCACGTCGTGCTTGCGATACCAGCCTTCGAGGGAGGGCTTGATCGAGAGCACGCCGATCGAGCCGGTGCGGGTGAAGCGATCGGCGAAGATGCGGTCGGCGCGCGACGAGATGTAGTAGCCGCCGCTCGCCGCCACCTCACCCATCGAGACCACCAGCGGCTTCCTGGTCTCGCGCTTCATCCTCGCGGTGGCGTGGTGCACGATGCCGGACGCCACCGCCGATCCGCCCGGGCTCTCGACCCGCAGCACCACCGCCTTCACGCCGGGGCGCCTGAATGCGTCCTCGATCTGCGCCACCACCGTCTCCGAACCCATGTAGGGGCCGGTGAGCAGATCGTTGCCGCTCCTGCCGGTCTCGATCCCGCCGCTCGCGTAGACCACGGCGACGCGCTCGGGCACCGTCCACGCGCGCTTCGCCATGCGCGCGCGCAGCAGGTTCACCGTGCGCGGCTTGTCCCCGAGTCCGCAGAGCTGGCCGAGGGTGCGCAGCGCGTCGTCGCGGTAGCCGACCGAGTCCACCAGGCCCGCGCCCTGGAGGTCGCTGGCACTCCACATGCGGCCATCGAGCACGGTGAGCAGCCGCGCGCGGTCCAGCTTGCGGTCCGAGGCGAGCGCCGAGACGAACAGCTCCTGCTGCACGTCGAGCGAGCGCTCGATGGCCTCGCGGTCGGGCGCGGGCGTCGAGTCCACGCTGAAGTTGCGGAACGCCGACTTGTACTTGCCGTACGAGGTGCGGTCCACCCGGATGCCCCAGCTCGCGAGCAGCTGACGGTAGTAGCGCCGCTCGGCCCGCAGGCCGAGCGCACCGAACTCGGCCTCGGGCGGGGCCACGATGCGGTCGCACGGGCCCGCGAGGTAGAAGCCGCCGCGGTTCCCGCCCTCCTCCAGATACGCCACCACCGGCTTGCCGGCGCGGCGCAGCCGCTCGATGCGCGGGCGCAGTTCCTCGACCTGCGCCATGTTCGACACCCGGCGCAGGTCGAGCAGCACGCCGCGCGTGAGCGGATCCTCGAGCGCGCGCTCGAGCTGGTCGCGCAGCGGCTTCACCGGCGTCGTGGTCGTGGCGCCGAGCAGCGACATGCCGGAGAGCGCGTCGTCGCCGAGGTGGCCGCCGGCGCGCACCACTGCGACGCGCTTCAGGGCCGGCGACGCGAAGATGCTCTGGTCCTCGCCGGAATGGAGCGAGGCGCCGTAGGTGTCGTACTGGTGAGCGCCGCCGGCGACCGTGGACTGCATGTGGAGCCCGACCCGGGGACCCCGCAGGCCGAACCCGAAGTGGACGCCGCGGTGGTCCTCGACCGCGCCGCGCAGCATGAGACCGGGGATGAGCTCGAGCTCGCCGCCCACGCGCACACGCGCCTGCTTCCAGTCGCCGTCCTCGACCATGGTGAGGTCGCCGGTGAGTGTCAGCCGCGTGCCCCAGGTGTGCGCGACCGGGCGCGAGAGCGCGACCGGGCGCAGGCCCAGCGCGAGCGTGTGCTCGCGCGTGAGCCGCTGCTGGCGGAAGACCGGCTGGGACAGGTGATCGAGCACGTAGGCGCACGACAGCCACGGCGCGGGCCGCGACAGCAGGCCGATGCGCTGATCCGCCTCGACCTCGTGCGTGCCCTGATCCACCAGCCAAGAGTTCGTCAGCCCCCAGCGCAGCTTCTCGTCGCCCGCAGCCAGGCTGAAGCCGTAGGTCTGCGAGCTGTCGCGCAGCCGCTGCACCTGGAGCGCGAAGCC
>CAYHRW010000367.1:0-2651 GCA_964359105.1 uncultured bacterium | reverse complement strand
GTCGCACGGCGGCTGCTCGGTGGCCGCGCCGCGGCGTGGGCGGCGGCAGTGCTGTTCGGCGCCTCGTCCATCGCCTTCACGCCGCTCCACTGGGCGACCGGGTTCGGCGAGCTGCTCGCCACGACCGGCGCCCTCGGCGCGCTGCTGCTGTTCCTGGACGCGCGCGCGCGCGGCTCCAGGGCCGCGCTCTGGCTCTCGGCGCTGTGCGTGCTGGCGGCCGCGCTTTCCAAGGAGACGATGCTGCTGCTGCCGCTGGTGCTCGTGGTCGCGGAGTGGCGGCTCGACACGCCGGCGCGCGACCTGCGCCGCGTGATCCCCGCCGCGGCAGTGATGCTGGCCTTCGCCGTGGCCTTCCTGCTCACCGCGCGGCGCGCCGGCTACCTCGGCGGCGAGGCCTACGCCATGAGCGCAGCGCCCGGGTTCCTCGCCGCGAACCTCGCCACCTACCTGCGCTGGTGCGTCACGCCGCACGTCCCGGTGCGGGACGCGGTGGCCGCGATGGATCCCGGCGCGCTCCCCGCGGGGCTGGCGGTCGCGGCCGCGCTGGCGCTCGCGCTCTGGTCGCAACGGCGCGCGACCCGGCATCCCGAGGAGGTCGGCATCGCGTGGTTCCTGCTCCTGCTCGCGCCGGTGCTGCCGCTCCGCCACCACACCTACCTCTATTATGTGTATCCTGCGTGGGCGGGCGCCTGCTGGCTGATCGCGGGCGCCGGCGAGCGGCTGGTGCGGCGCCTCCCCGCGGCCGCCCCGGTCGCGCTCGCCGCGGTGCTCGCCCTGGCGGGCCTGGGCTTCGCGGGCGTGCGGGCGCGCGAGCGCGCGATGACCGGCGACTTCCCGGCCGACCGCACGGTGCGAGAGAGCCGCATGCTGCGCAACGCCGTCGCGGGGCTGCGCGCGGCGCGCCTCTCTCCCGGCACGCGCGTCGCGTTCGTGAACCCGGCGCCGCGCCGCCATTCGTCGCTGGCCGCGGCCGGCGCGGCGCCCACCGCCTCGTACCTGCCACTCGAGCAGGCGCTGCGCGGCGGCGAGACGCTGCGGCTGTTCTTCCCGGGCCTGCGCTACGCGGGCTTCGCCGACACGCTGCCGCGCGCGTGGGAGGACGCCGAGACCTTCCTCTACCAGGACGACGGCACGCTGCGCGCGCTCGGGCGCGGCGCGCCGGCGCTGGCCGAGCTCGGCTACTTCACGCTGCGCACCGGGCAGTGGGCGCGCGCCGACGCGATGTTCCGCCGCTCGCTGGCGCTCGGCGACACGCTCGCCGACGCCGTCTTCGGCCTCGGCATCACCAGCAGCTTCCTCGGTCGCCCCGCCGACGAGCGCGCGTACGCCGCGGAGTTCCTCAGGCGCTGGCCCGACGATCCGCGCGCGCGCGTGGTGCGCGCCGCGCTCGACGGCCGCGCGGCGCCGGCGCGGTAGCCGGAGCGGCGCGGCGTCGACGCGGGCACGACGGTCGGAGCGCCCCCGCGCCGACGCGACAATCGCAGCGGCGCGACGCCCGAGGTCCGCGAAGCCCGCCGGCTTCGGGTGCGCCAGGCGCGGTGCTACTCTCCGCCGCATGGACTGGACTCCCGCGCTGCTCGACGAGCTGCGCGCTCTGCTCGGCGACGACGGCGTGCTCGCCAGTGAAGCGGCGCGCTTCACCTACGAGGCCGACGCGCTCGCGCTCGAGCGCCACATGCCCGACGTGGTGGCGCTGCCGCGCTCGACCGACGAGGTGGCGGCGCTGATGGCCTGGGCGCACGCGCACGGCGTGCCGGTGACGCCGCGCGGCGCCGGCACCGGGCTCGCCGGCGGCTCGACGCCCGAGCGCGGCGGCATCGTGCTGTCGCTGAACCGCATGGACCAGGTGCTGCGCGTGGACGCGGAGCGCATGTTCGCGTGGGTGCAGCCCGGGCTCGTCAACCTGTGGCTCTCGAACCAGCTCGAGCCGCTCGGCCTCTGTTACGCGCCCGATCCGGCCTCGCAGCAGGTGAGCACCATCGGCGGCAACGTCGCCACCAACGCCGGCGGGCCGCACTGCCTCAAGTACGGCGTCACCTTCAACCACACGCTCGGCATGGTCGCGGTGCTTCACGACGGCACGGTCGTGACGCTGGGCGGCGAGGCGCCGGATGCGCCGGACCACGATCTCGCCTCGATCGTGACGGGCAGCGAGGGCACGCTCGCGGTGGTGGCGGAGATCTGCGTTCGCCTGCTGCCGGTGCCCGAGGCGGTCAAGACCATGCTGTTCGACTTCCTCGAGGTCGAGGACGCCTGCCGCGCGGTCTCCGCGGTGATCGCGCAGGGCATCGTTCCCGCGGCGATGGAGATCATGGACCGCCGCACCGTGGGGCTGGTCGAGGCGTGGCTCCACCTCGGGCTCCCGCTCGACGCCGGGGCGGTGCTGCTGATCGAGGTGGACGGTCCGGCCGCGGGCCTCGACCGCCAGGTCGAGCGCATCGTGGGAATCGCGAACGCGCACCACTCGCGCTCGACGCGCGTGGCGAAGGACGCGGCCGAGCGCGCCGCGTTCTGGCGCGGGCGCAAGTCCTCGTTCGGCGCTTACGGCCGGGCGGCGAGCGGCTTCTACATCATGGACGGCGTGGTGCCGCGCACCCGGCTCGCCGAGGCGCTCTCCACCATCTACCGGCTGGCGCGCGAGAACGGCCTCG
>CAYHRW010000366.1:0-2667 GCA_964359105.1 uncultured bacterium | reverse complement strand
TTCTCGACCGGCTCGAGCCTGCTGCCGCAGAAGCGCAACCCCGACCTCTTCGAGCTGGCGCGGGGCAAGGCCGGACGTCTCATCGCCAATGCCCAGCGCCTGGCGGTGGTGATGAAAGGCCTGCCCTCCGCCTACCAGAAAGATCTGCAGGAGGACAAGGAGGCGGTGTTCGACACCGCCGACACGCTCGCCGCGCTGCTCGACGCGCTGCCCGCCGCGATCGCCGCGCTCCAGCCGAACCGCGAGCGCATGACGGCGAGCCTCACGCCCGACCTGCTCGCGGTCGAGCTGGCGGACTCGCTGGTCGCCGAAGGCGTGCCGTTCCGCGACGCCCACGCCGCCGTCGGCCGCCTGTGGGCCGAGGCGGAGCGCGCGGGCGTGGCTCCGGACGCGCTGCCCGAGGACGCCCGATTCGCCATCTCCCCGCACTTCACCGCGGCGCGGCTCGCCTCGCTCACCGTCGAGTCCGCGCTCGCGCGCCGCAACCACCCGCCCGGCGCCGGCCCGAAGTCGGTGGCGCTCCAGTTGGCGCAACACGAGGCAAGGCTGGGCATCGGCGCGGGGGATCCGGAGGCGCCGGAAGGCCCGGAGCGTCCGACGGCGCGCAGCGAGACTCCCGGTACGTCTTCGGCCGGGACGGCCGAAGGCGTTCACCGGGCGAGTGAGCGGAGCCAGGAAGGCGTAGCGGACCCGCTCACGCGGGTGCCCCGGTCTCGCGGAGCCGCATCGTCCGCTGCGGACCATGGCACGGCCTTGGACGCTGCCCACCCAGACCCTGACGTGGTTCTCCGCCGCGCCACGCCGCAGGACGTGCCGGGCATCGCGCGCCTGATGGCGGGCTACGTCGCGCAGGGCGTGCTGCTCCCGCGGCCGGTGGGCGAGCTCTACCAGTGCGTGCGCGAGTTCCACGTCGCGGTCGCGGACGGCGAGGTCGTCGCCTGCGCGGCGCTGCGCCTGCTGTGGAGCGACCTCGGCGAGGTGCGCTCGCTGGCGGTGCGCTCCGACCACCACGGCAACGGCCTGGGCGCGCAGCTCGTCGAGCGCGTGCTCGACGACGCGCGCGCTCTCTCCCTCCCGCGCGTCATCGCGCTCACCCGCGAGGTCGCGTTCTTCGAGCGCTGCGGCTTCGTCACCGCCGGCCGCGACGCGCTGCCGCGCAAGGTGTGGACCGACTGCGTGCGCTGCCCGCGGCGCCACGCCTGCGACGAGGTCGCGGTGGTGCTCGACCTGGTGCCCGGCGCCTCCGCGGCCGCCGCCGCGGCGCGCCGCTCGTGGGTGCTGCCCATCCCGCACCTCGGGACCGCGCCCGACTCGCTGCTCCCCGTGATCTCGTGAGGACCATCGCGCCATGAACGACACCCCCCGGCACCTGGTGGACCTGCTCGGACGCGACCGCGCCTGGGTGAACACGCTGTTCGAGCAGGCCGACGTGCTGCGCGGCCTGCGCGGCACCCCGGCCGCGCCGCGCCCGATGGCCGGGAAGACCGCGGCGCTGGTCTTCCACAAGCCGTCGCTGCGCACGCGCGTCTCGTTCACCGCCGGCATGCACGAGCTGGGCGGCGACACCGTGGACCTGGGCGCGGCCGAAGTCTCCGAGCACGGGCGCGAGAGCCTGAAGGACGTGGCGCAGGTCCTCTCCGGGATGTGCGACCTGGTCGTGATCCGCACCGTCGCCCACCGCGTGGTGCAGCAGCTCGCCGCGCACGCCGGCGTGCCGGTGATCAACGCGCTCACCGACTTCTCGCATCCCTGCCAGATCCTCTCCGACCTCTACACCCTGCGCCGCGCCGGCAAGGACCTGGACACCATGACCGTGGCGTGGGTGGGCGACGGCAACAACGTGCTCCACTCCTGGCTCGAGGCGGCGACCATCTTCGGGTTCCATCTCCACGTCGCGGTGCCCGACGGGTTCGAGCCCGACGCCGGGCTGTTCCTCGAGGCCGAGCGCCGCGCCTCGGTGCGGCGCACCCGCGACCCGCGCGAGGCGGTGCGCGGCGCCGACGTGGTCTACACCGACGCCTGGACCAGCATGGGGCACGAGAAGGACGCCGACTGGCGGCGCGTGGCGTTCGCCGGGTTCCAGGTGAATGCGGAGCTGATGACGCTGGCGCGGTCCGACGCGCTGTTCCTGCACTGCCTGCCCGCGCACCGCGGCGAGGAGGTCACCGACGAGGTGATGGACGGGCCGCAGAGCATCGTGCTGGAGCAGGCCGCCAACCGCCTCCACCTGCAGAAGGCGCTGATGGTGGACCTGCTGCGCGCCGCGGCTCGCGGGCGGGCGCAGGGCCTCGCGGAGGAGGCGGCGGCCGCGTTCCCGGCCGGGGAAGCCCCGCTGGTCGCCGCGGCCGGCGCCGGCTACCCGGGGCGCGACGCGCCGTAGGCCGGCGTCGCGCCGGGCGACACGCGCGGGCCTGCGCTGAAGCGAGGAGCCCGGCAGTTCGCGCGTGAGCGTGCATCTCGGCGCGGGGAACCTTGGGCGCCCGACGAGATTGACACCTAGCACCCCCGCCCTGGCACGGCAGCCCCGCCAGCCCCCAACCACCAAGGTAGCCAAAGGTACCGCTTCACCACGGGGGGAGCGTGTTCCATCGTCCACTTCGTCGTCGACATCGTCAGCGTGGGCAAGATAATCGAGGGGGTCGCGCCGGATACTGAGCACAGTCGCTG
>CAYHRW010000365.1:0-2698 GCA_964359105.1 uncultured bacterium | reverse complement strand
CTGTTCAACCTGATCCCGATCCCGCCGCTCGACGGCTCGTGGGTGCTGATGCGCTTCCTGCCCATGCGCCACATCCTCGCGCTCCAGCAGTTCCGCCTCCTGGGGTTCGTGCTCGTCATGATCGTCCTCGCGGTGCCCGCCGTGTCGCACGTGGTGATCTACGGTCCGCTGCGCGTGGCGGTGCGCGCCTGCCTCGGGCTCTTCGGCGTGAGCGCCGGGGGGCTGTTGTGAGCGCGGCGAAGCAGCCCGGCCGCATCCTCTCGGGGATGCGCCCGACCGGACGTCTCCACCTCGGCAACTACGTCGGCGCGCTCGAGAACTGGGTGAGGCTCCAGGACCAGGGCTGGCAGAACTTCCACATGGTGGCCGACTGGCACATGCTCACCACCGCCTGCGAGGACACCTCGCGGCTGCAGGCCGACATCTGGGACATGGTGCTCGACTGGCTGGCGGCGGGACTCGACCCGGAGAAGAGCGTCCTCTTCATCCAGTCCGAGGTGAAGGAGCACGCCGAGCTGCACCTGCTGTTCTCGATGCTGGTGTCGAAGGCGCGGCTCGAGCGCATCCCGACCCTCAAGGAGCAGATCCGCGACCTGCACCTGGACGAGCAGACCATCTCGTACGGCCACCTCGGCTACTCGGTGCTGCAGGCCGCCGACATCCTGATCTACAAGCCCTCGCACGTGCCGGTGGGCGAGGACCAGGTGCCGCACGTCGAGCTGACGCGCGAGATCGCGCGGCGCTTCAACTTCGTGTATTGCCAGGACCGCGCGCCGGTGTTCCCCGAGCCGGAGGCGGCGCTCACCGAGTTCGCGCGCCTGCGCGGGCTCGATGGCAGCCGCATGAGCAAGTCGGTCGGCAACACCATCCTGCTCACCGACCCGCCCGCCGAGATCGAGCGCAAGGTGAGGATGGCCTACACCGACCCGAAGAAGATCCGGGCCACCGACCCGGGTCGCCCGGACGCCGACCTCTCGGAGCTGGACCAGGAGGGCCGCCCCCTCCACACCGGCTGCGTGGTGTGGGAGTACCACCGCAAGTTCAACCCGGCCGAGGCCGACGACATCGCGGCGCGCTGCCGCGCCGGCACGCTGGCGTGCGTGCCCGACAAGAAGCACCTGGCGCAGGTGCTGAGCGACGCGCTCGCCCCGATCCGCGAGCGGCGCGAGCGCTACGCGGCCGACCCGGACCTAGTGCGCGACATCGTCGCCGACGGCAACCGCCGCGCCCGTGCGGTGGCCGCGGCCACCATGGAGGAGGTGCGCGAGGCCATGAACCTCAAGCTCACGGGAGCGCTGGCGCGATGAGCCGGCACGACGACGGACGCGACGAGCCCGCCGCCCTGGCCGGGGAGACCGCCGCGGCGGCGACCGACGGCACGCCCGGCACGGCCGGGACGCCGGGCCGTCCGCGCCCTAGCGTGACGATCAGGCTCGCGCGCTTCGAGGGTCCGCTCGACCTGCTGCTGCACCTCATCAAGCGCGACGAGATCGACATCTACGACATCCCGATCGCGCACATCACGCAGCAGTACCTGACCTACATCGAGCTGATGCGCGCGCTCGACCTGGAGGTCGCCGGCGAGTTCCTGGTCATGGCCGCCACGCTCATGCGCATCAAGGCCAGGATGCTGCTGCCGCTGCCCGCCGCGGGGGAGGAGGAGGACGAGGGCGACCCGCGCGAGGAGCTGGTGCGGCGCCTGCTCGAGTACCGCCAGTTCAAGGAGGCGGCCGGGACGCTCAAGGAGCGCGAGGCCGAGCGCCGCCTGCTCTACGAGCGCGGCATGGTGCCGGGCGACGACGAGATGGGCCCGCTGCCGCTGGCGCCCGCCACGCTGTTCGACCTGCTCGACGCGTTGAACCGGGTGATGGCGCGCATCCCCGAGCAATCGGTCTACGAGGTGGAGGGCGAGGCCTACGACGTCGAGGACAAGATGTCGCTCATCGCCGGCGCCGTGGCCGAGCAGGGCAGCGTGTCGTTCGAGGAGCTGCTGCTGCGCTGCCGCGCGCGCGCCGAGATGATCGTGACGTTCATCGCGCTGCTGGAGCTCATCAAGCTCGGGACCGTCGTGGTGGAGCAGGACGAGAGCTTCGGGGAGATCCGCATCCTCTACCGCCAGCCGGAGGTGACCGACACCCATGCCGCCGAATGATCTCCAGCCCGCGATCGAGGCGCTGCTGTTCTCCTCGGACCAGCCGCTGCCGCTGACCCTGCTGTGCGAGTCGCTCGAGTGCGCGCCCGACGAGGCCGCCGCGGCGCTGCTGCGGCTCGGCGAGGAATACGCCGCGCGCGGCGCGGGGGTCGAGCTGCGCGAGATCGCGGGCGGCTGGCTCTTCACCACCACGCCCGCGCAGTCGGAGTGGGTGGGGAAGATGCTGCGCGGGAAGAGGCGGATGCGCCTCTCGCGCGCCGCGCTCGAGACCATGGCGATCATCGCCTACAAGCAGCCGGTGACGAAGTCCGAGGTCGAGGCCATCCGCGGGGTGGACTCGAGCGCGGTGCTCGGCACCCTGCTCGAGCGCAACCTGGTCACCATCCGCGGGCGCTCGAAGGTGGTGGGCCGCCCGCTGCTCTACGGCAGCACACCGGAGTTCCTGGACTACTTCGGGCTCAAGGACCTCTCCGAACTGCCGCGGCCCGAGGAGCTGCGCGCGCTGGTCGCGGCGCGCGAGCCCGAGCAGCTCGACATGATGGAGCT
>CAYHRW010000364.1:0-2705 GCA_964359105.1 uncultured bacterium | reverse complement strand
CAGCCATGGGCACGGAAAGCCGACAGGATGGACAGTGCGCGGGGCGGAGCACAAGAGCTTTTCGCGCGGCGGCCCGCCGCGACCCGGCGCGCGACCCGGCGCCGACCACGACACCGCCGCTCCTGTGCTAGTCTCCTCGGCCGGAACTGACACCCTGCCCGGCACGAACGCCGGGCGCGTCACTCGGAGAGACTGAGCGCATGGCGTCCCAGCCCGCAGACCCCATCATCCCCATCGTCCCGCACATGGACATCGAGCAGGTCCGGCACATCCTGCCGGAGCTGATCGACTCCATGAGCGACGCCGTCGTGGTGGTGGACCGCCAGCAGCGGGTGGTGGCGGCCAACCGCCGCTACCTGGAGGCGTTCGGCAGCCTGCCCGGCTCGGTGCTCCTTCACCACTGCCATGACGCGCTCCACTGCCCGGAGGGACCAAGCTTCAAGACCGGGCGCTGCTCGGCCTGCGAGGCCATCGAGCTCAAGCAGCCGGTGCGCCGGATGCGGAACCTGACCGCGCCGGCGGGCGCCCAGCGCCGCTGGGAGGCCACCTTCAACCCGGTGCTCGACGCCTCCGGCGAGGTCACTCACGTCGTCGAGGTGTGGCGCGACATCACCGAGCGCAGCGAGCTCGAGGCCCAGCTCGCCCACAGCGAGCGCCTGGCCTCGCTCGGCACGCTGGCCGCCGGCGTGGCCCACGAGCTCAACAACCCGATGGCCGCCATCCTCGCCGGGGTCGAGCGCCTGCAGCGCTGGCTCTCCCGCGAGCCGGCCGTGGACCCCAGGCATCGCGAGGAGATCTCCGGGGTGCTGGCGGGGCTCGAGCGCGAGACCCAGCGCTGCACCGAGACCACCGAGAAGCTCCTGCTCCTCGCCCAGCCCGTGCGGGCCGCCACCTCGTGGGTGGACGTCAACCGCGCGGTGCGCGACACGCTCTCGCTCCTCAACTACCAGATCAGCAAGCAGGGGATCCGCACCGTCCAGGAGCTGGACCCCAGGATCCCGCCGGTCTGGGCGCGCGAGACCGGCATGCGGGGAGTCTGCATGAACCTGGCCATGAACGCGGTGCAGGCGATGAAGGACGGCGGCACCCTCACCATGCGCACCCGCAACGTGGATGCGCGGGTGATCCTCGAGGTCGAGGACACCGGCCCCGGCATCTTGCCGGAGCATCTCGATCGCATCTGGGATCCGTTCTTCACCACCAAGCCGATCGGGCAGGGCACCGGGCTCGGCCTGTCCATCACGCGGCAGGTGGTGGCGCGCCAGGACGGCACCATCCGGGTCGAGACCCGCCCGGGCCACGGCGCGCGCTTCATCGTCGAGCTGCCCGTGAAGGGACGCGGGGGCACGGATGGCTGACATCCGGCTGCTGCTGGTGGACGACGAGGAGTTCTTCCGCGAGAACGTCGGCAAGGAGCTCTCGCTCACCGGCTACGCGGTGGAGAGCGCGGGCTCGCTCGAAGAGGCGCGGCAGCTGCTGCGCCTGCACACCTTCCACGTCGCGCTGCTCGACATGCGGCTCCCGGACGGCAGCGGGCTCGACCTCCTCTCCGAGATCAAGGAGCGCTCGCCTTCGACCGAGGTCATCCTGCTCACCGCCTACGGCACGGTCGAGGAGGCGATCCGCGCGATGAAGCAGGGCGCGCACGACTTCCTCACCAAGCCCTGCAAGCTCGGCGAGCTGGAGGTGGTGCTCGAGAAGGCGGTGCAGCGCCAGAGCCTCGAACGCAGCCACACCGCGCTCGAGCGCCAGGTCGAGCGGCTCCAGCCCAGCACCCGCTTCGTCGGCCAGACCGCGCAGGTGCGCGACCTCCAGCGCCTGATCGAGCGCGTCGCGCCCACCGACTCCACCGTGCTGATCCGCGGCAAGAGCGGCGTCGGCAAGGAGATGGTGGCGAACGCCATCCACCGCCAGAGCCCGCGCGCGCGCCAGCCGTTCGTGGTGGTGGACTGCGCCTCGCTGCACGAAAACCTGCTGCAGAGCGAGCTGTTCGGGCACGAGAAGGGCGCCTACACCGGCGCCATCAGCCTCAAGCACGGTCTGTTCGAGGTCGCCGACCGTGGCACCATCTTCCTCGACGAGATCGGCGAGATCACCCCGCCGCTCCAGGTGAAGCTGCTGCGCGTGCTCGAGACCGGCACCTTCCGCCGGCTCGGCGGCACGGTGGACATCTGCGTGGACGTGCGCGTCATCGCGGCGACGAACCGGTCGCTCGAGGGGATGATGAAGGAGGGGGGATTCCGCGAGGACCTCTACTACCGGCTCAACGTGTTCGCGATCACCATCCCGCCGCTGCGCGAGCGCAGGAACGACATCCCGCTGCTGGTCGAGCACTTCATCCACCACTCCTCGATCGCGTCCAAGCGCGCCGCCACACTCTCGCCCGAGGCCATGGAGGCGCTCTCCCGCTACCCCTGGCCGGGGAACGTGCGGGAGCTCAAGAACGTCATCGAGCACGCGCTGATCCTGTGCGACGGCGACGAGATCGAGCGCGAGCACCTGCCCATGGGCATCCGCATGGGTCCCTCGTTCGGCGCCGAGGACGAGGCGACCGGGCTCCTCACCCTGGAGGAGGCCGAGAAGAGCTACATCCGCCGCGTGCTCCACGAGTGCAAGGGGCACCGCCAGAAGGCGGCGCACGTCCTGGGCATCAGCGAGCGGACGCTCTACCGCAAGCTCCAGGAGATCGGCGAGATCCAGCCGTC
>CAYHRW010000363.1:0-2706 GCA_964359105.1 uncultured bacterium | reverse complement strand
CATCCTCACGAGGTTGCCGGTGACGTAGCCGGTGGAGCGCGAGACGCTGGATCCCTGCTCCATGTTGACGTCCCACGGTCCGGCCCGGAGCTTGTTCGCGCCCAGCGCGAGCGTGCGCGCCACGTCGATGTGGTTGTTGAGCCTGACTCCCGCCGGGTTGTTGACGGTGAGGTACGAGAACATCGACACGCCGGAGCCGCTGATGAGCTGCTCCGAAGAGCCGTCGAAGGACACCGTGCGCTCGTTGCCCTGCACCGGCCCGTTCGCCGTGTAGTTGCCGTTTAGCATCAGATCGCCGCCGAAGCTGCTGGAGAGCCGCAGCCAGCCGGGGCCGCCGATCGTGACGTCACCGGTGACCATGGCGGGAGTGCCCGCGGACTGGAAGTCCACGGTTCCGGCGTCCACGCGGAAGCTCCCGCTGACGGTCCAGGTTCCGTCACTGCGCCTGATCCAGCGGCCCGACGAGTTCATCGTGAAGTCGTAGACCGTGATCGGCCCGAAGCTGTTCTCGTCGGAGAGGTTGTTGAAGACGAAGCTGTTCCGGTTGAAGGGCCTGGTCCCGATGGCGGGAGTGCCATTGCTCACCGTGTAGTAGCGCTCCCAGCGCGCGGAGGTACCGACGGGCCCGCCGCCGTTCTCCGGCGGCACCGGCCCGTAAACGAAACCGCCGCCCGAGGTCGCGTAGCCGAACCAGTCGAACGACGCCGGCCGGCCGCCGATGAACGACCACGGGATGGCGATCTCGCGCGTGTTGCCACCGCTCGAGGCGTACGTCCCGAAGAAGGTCAAGGGCCCGCTCCATCCGCCCGCGCTCGCCACGCGCAGCTCGCGGTAGCCGTCCTTGAAATAGACCACGAGGTCGGCGCGGAACTGCAGCGCTGCGAAGCTGGTGTTGTCATAGGGAGACCCGACGATGGAGCCGTCGGCATCGGTCCCGCCGTTGACGGGCGTGACCGGGCTCTTGTCGAGATAGAGGACGGCGCCCTCGCTGGTGCTGGCGTTGGCGAGACCGACGTAGAGGTTGTTGTCGTCCCAGGTCATGTACCAGGTCTGGCTGCCGCTGGTCTGCTGGTTCTGACCGTCGGTGTGGACGCCGTACTCGCCCGGGTTGATGAAGCCGTCCACGGTCGGCACGGACGCATAGCCGACGCTGATGTTGTCCACCGCGAAGCTCGGGAACTGGCCGCTCCCGCTCACCGTCCGCGACACCCAGCGAAGCTGGACATTGCTCTGGTAGTCGCACGACGGCGGGAGCATGACGCCCTTCGTCAGGACGTTCTGCGGGGTGGTGCCCGAGGTCTGCGTCGAGGTGTTGTTCTGATACTCGACTCCCGCGAGGGAGGTGAACGGACCCCAGGTGCCGATCCGGTACTGGAGTGTGACCTCGTCGATGCGGGTGTTGCCCGCGCCGTCGTACGGGTTGCGGATGGTCATGACGTCGTAGCCGACCGTGATGTTGCTGCGGCCCGAGCAGTCGATGGCCAGGCACAGGCCCATGTCGGCGCCGTAGTTCGCCAGCAGTCCGATCTTGCCGTTGACGTTGTGCACGCCGCCGCCCGGGTACGAGGCATCGATATTGGGCCTCAGGAACTGATCCGAGGCCGGCGGGTTGGTGTTGAATGAGGGCCCGATCGGCCCGGGAAGCATCCAACCCTGCCACCCGATCGGGTAGCTCGAGTCGGCCCAGTTGAGCGCGCTGAAGTCCTGCGTGTAGGGCAGCGACCGCGGGGGCGGGTTGCTCTGCGCCCACGCCGCGGGCGGAGCGGCCGCGACGAACAGGCCCGTCACGCTGAGGACAATCGCCAGTCCCGCGCCGAGAGAAGTCCGAGGGGTCTTCACAGGGCCTCCAGGGAGAGCGGCCGCATGCGAGGCATGCCCGCGGAGGGAAGGGAACAGCGGCTCATCGAGTGAGATGGGAGAGCAGGCGAGCGCCTGCGGACGCCGGCCGGCCGATGTGCCGGTCGCTCGCTCCGCAGTCGCGGTCGCCACGCGTGACAGAAGGGAGTGGTCGTGGCGGAATGCGTCCGTCGCGCCCGCGCGCGCGCAGCACGCGGAGCTGCTTCAGGCGCGGCTTGATGCGAGTGGATGTGTTGCGCGGAGTCGGAAGCGGCCGTGCGCGACATGTGCGGACCCTGGGGTGATCAGCTCGAGCGTCACGCCTACGACTTCCGCTGTCGTCAGCTCGAAGGGGGCGACGAAGCCGATCTCCCGGGTCGGAAACGCACGTCGCGGCCTGTTCTCGCGGGGACAGGCGAGATGTCCACCTTCGAGACCCGGATGGGGGGCGCCGGGCGAGGCGGTTGCCCGGGCATTGTGAGAGCCTCGCGGTTCCCCCTCAACTCAAATCGTGATGGTCCGGATGGATCATCACGCCACGAAGGCTCCAGCCTGTCTCCTGCGGGAAGCGGGGGATTCGATGCACCCGTCACCGCGCTCGGCGCCGCTGAACTTCCGCCTCGCGTCCTGCCCCCACCGACGCCGCGACGATGGGCACGCCGCACTCGCGCTCGACCCACTCCAGGTAGGTGCGCGCCTCGGCGGGCAGATCCTCCCAGTGGCGCGCGGCCGTGGTGGGACACCGCCAGCCGGGGAAGCGGCGCCATACCGGACAGCAGCGCGCCAGCTCGCTCGCGGCCGCGGGGAACCCCGCGACCGGCCGGCCGTCGCGCTCGTAGGCGGTGAGCACCCGGATCTCCTCGAAGGAGT
>CAYHRW010000362.1:0-2715 GCA_964359105.1 uncultured bacterium | reverse complement strand
CGGCAGGCGCGAGCGACGGGGACCTTAGCGGCTCGCGCAGGCACCGTCAAGCGCGCCACCACGCGCGCCACCACGCGGTGCGCCACAGCGCGTGCCACCGCCCCACTCGCACGGGCGGAGCCCGTCCTCCCGCGCGCGGGCGCGCGCCACGCTCACACGCGCGCGCAGTTCACGCAGGCCACCGCGCCGCGCGCGCGCACCAGCATCTCGGCGGGCGCGCCGCAGGTCGGGCAGGCCGGCAGCGCCGGCACCCCGCGCGCCACGTCCACCCGGCTCTTGAGCCGCACGTGCACCGCGCCCGCCCGCAGCTCCTGCTCGAGCTCGGCCGTCGGCCACGCCCACTCGGTCAGGCCCCACACCCGCACCTCGGTCTTGAGCTCCCAGCGCGCGCGCACCTCGGCGGCGCGGCGTTCCCACTCGAGCTTGAGCGAGGTGCTGTCGCCCTGCTCGATCTCGGACTCCTCGTCGTTCGACGTGCGACGGCGCAGCCGCTCCTCCTCCTCCTCGAGCCGCGCCGAGAAGAACGCACCGAGCCGCTCGAGCTCGTCGTCGCGCCGCCGCGCCACCGCCCGCTCCCACTCCTGTTCACGCTCGGCGAGCAGCCGGTCGATGTGGCGCCGCGCCTGCTCGAACCAGCGGGCCCGCTCCTCGGCCGGCAGGTCCTCGCCGATCTGGTAGAGCCCCGCGCGCGAGCGCAGGCCGGGGAGGTCGGACTCGCTCTTCCACTCGAGCAGGTCGCCCTGCGGGCCGAACAGCACCACCCACGGCTCCTGCCAGGGCAGCCCGCCCCAGCGCGTGGCGACGGCGTGGAAGGAGACGCGCCGCTCGTAGCGCACCGGGCCGAGCCGCGCCGGGCCCCACGCGAGGCCGCGCACCCGGCACACCGTCGCCAGCCCCTCCTCGCTCACGCCCGGGACCAGCGGCAGCGCGGTGCGGCGCGTGTGGAGCGGCTCCTCGAGCGCGGCCTCGAGGATCCTGCGGCCGGCGCCGCTGCCGGGCGCGGTGAACCAGGCGCCGCGCGGCAGCGTGGGCCGCAGCGGATCGAACACCAGGCGCACGCGCTGGCGCCGCCAGCGCCGCTTGAGCGCGGGCGACAGGTCGACCTCCCAGTCGCCGCGCGCCGCCGCGCTCACGGTCGAGCCGGTGGCCTCGAGCCAGCGCCCGACGAACGCACGCCACTCCGGGGTCTGGCCCACCGTGGCCGCGTGGCCGTCCGGGTGGGCCGCCGCCAGCGCCGCCGCCAGCGCCGCCCCGTCGCCGGACGCGATCGCGCGCCGCCCGGCGGCGCGGGCGCGCTTCCGGTGGGTGCCGGGAGCCGGGCTCACGGCTCCTCCTTGTCGGCCACCGAGGGGAACAGCCAGTTCTGGCGGTCCTTCTGCTGCTGGTAGAGCCGCCGCGCCACCATCAGGTGCTGCGCCAGCTCGGCGAACTTGCGCTTGCGCACGCGCGGGCTGGTGGAGTCGGTCCAGCGCCGGAACACCTCGTCCTCGAACGAGCCGTGCGGCTGCCAGGCGCCCAGGATCTCCTCCATCTCGCCCACCACTAGCTCGAACATGCGGATCTTGCGCTCGAGGATCTCGAGCACGTAGGCCTCGATGGTGCCGCGCGCCACCAGGTTGATGACCCGCACCGGGTGCTCCTGCCCCAGCCGGTGCACGCGGCCGATGCGCTGCTCGACCCGCATCGGGTTCCACGGCAGATCGTAGTTCACGACGTTGCGCGCGAACTGGAGATTGCGCCCCTCCCCGCCCGCCTCGGTGCTCACCAGCACCGGCAGCGCGGTGCGGAAGCGGTCGAGCGCCTCCTCCTTCTCGCGCCAGCCCATCTCGCCGTGGAACACCGCGGGTTCCACGCCCGAGGCGCGCAGCGCGCTCACGATGGTGTCCTGGGTCGAGCGGAACTGCGTGAACACGATCGCCTTCTCGTCGCCCAGGGCACTGAGGCAGCGCAGCAGCGAGCGCACCTTCGACGGGCTCCCGCTCACCGCCTCGGCGCGCGCGGCGAGCGGCCGCAGCCGCTTCTGATCGAGCCCGTCGGGACGCCGCGCCAGCTTCTCGAGCGTGGCGCGCGCCGCCGCCCACGAGGAACCCATCTCCTTCTGGAGCACCATGAGCGTGAAGTAGTGGGGGCGCCCGGGGCTCCCCGCCTCGCCGTGCACCGCCTCGGCCACGAAGTCGCTCACCTGGCGGTAGAGCAGCCGCTCAGCCGGGGTCTGCGCCACCCAGCGGGTCTCGACCCGCCGCGGCGAGAACTTGAGATCGGTGTCGCCGCGCCGGGTGCGGATCATCACCGACCGGAGCAGCACCCGCAGGCGTGGCGTGTTGCGCGGCGTGCGCTTGTCGTGGCCGGACAGGAAGTCGCGGCGGAACTGCGAGAAGGTGCCCACCGTGCCCGGCCGCACCAGCGTCGCCAGGTTGTAGAGCTCGCGCATGTCGTTCTGCACCGGAGTCGCAGTGAGCAGCAGCAGGTAGCGCGGGTTGAGGTCGTTGATGAACTTCCAGCCCAGCGTCAGGTGGTTGCGCAGCCGGTGCGCCTCGTCCACCACCACCAGGTCGTAGTTCGCGCCGCGCACCCGGCGGCGGTGGCGCTCGTGGCGCGCGGTCTCCAGCGAGGAGATGACCAGCGGGTGGCGGCCCCACTGGCCGGCCGGGCCACGCGACACCACGAAGTCGAGCTCGAACTTCTCCCACAGCTCGGCGCGCCACTGCTCGCACA
>CAYHRW010000361.1:0-2731 GCA_964359105.1 uncultured bacterium | reverse complement strand
GCGCCTGGGGGAGGGGGCGTTCCGCCGCCACGCGCAGGCGTTCGGCGGGCCGCCGGCGGGTTGGTGGCCCGCCGCGGGTGGCGTGAGCCCCGAGGTCGCCGAGATCGCGGCGCGCGCCGGCGCGCGCTGGCTCGCCACCGACGAAGGCGTGCTGTGGAACTCGCTGCCGCCCGGTGCGCGGTCGCGCGAAGCGGTGTACCGCCCGTGGCGGCTCGCGACGCCGGCGGGCGACGTGATGCTCTTCTTCCGGGATCGCGAGCTCTCCGACCGCATCGGCTTCGTCTACCACCACTGGGACACCCGCGAGGCGGTCGCGGATTTCCTCGGCCGCGTGCGCCGGATCGGACGCGAGTGGAGCGGTGGCGCCGCGCCGCTCGTCTCGGTCGTCCTCGATGGTGAGAACTGCTGGGAGAACTACCCGGGCGACGGCAGCTCGTTCCTCGAGGAGCTGTATGCCGCGCTGGAGGCCGCGCCGGACATCCGCACGCGCACTCCCTCCGACGTGCTGGCGGCGGGAGCGAAGGTGGAGACGCTCCCGGAGCTCCACTCGGGCTCGTGGATCGACGCCGACTTCCACATCTGGATCGGGCATCCCGAGAAGAACCGCGCCTGGGACCTGCTGGCGCGCGCGCGCCGCGCCCTGGTCGAGGCGGGCCGGGGCCCCGAGGACTCGCCCGCGGCCTGGGAGGAGCTGTTCGCCGCCGAGGGCTCGGACTGGTTCTGGTGGTTCGGCGACGACCATTACACCGCGGACAAGGCGGTGTTCGACCGCATCTTCCGCGAGCACCTGCAGGGCGTCTACGAGCGCGCCGGGCTCCCGGTGCCGCCGTGGCTCCACGTCGCGGTATCGCGCTTCGCCGGCCGGCCCGACGTGGTCACGCAGCCGCTCGGCCTGGTGCGGGCCACGCTCGACGGCCGGCCCACGCACTTCTACGAATGGTACGCGGCGGGCCGCCACCAGCTCGGCGCGGGCGGCGGCTCGATGCACCACGGCGCGGGCCTGGGCCGCGACCTCTACTTTGGCTTCGACCTCGAGCGCTTCTACCTGCGGCTCGACTTCGCCGCGAGCGCGCCGCCCGGCGGGGCCTACGACCTGCTGCTCGACTTCCTCGCCCCGCGCGCCGCCCGGGTCACGGTGCGCGGGCTGGAGCCCGGCGAGTGTCCTGTGTTGCGGCCCGCCGCCGCGGGGGAGGAGCCGGTGCCGGGCGCGCGCTGCGTGCTCGGCACGGTGCTCGAGCTCGGCATACCGTTCACGAGCCTCGGGCTCTCGGCCGGCGACGGCGTGGACCTGCTGGTGCAGCTCATGCAGGACGGCGCCCCGGTCGAGAGCCTGCCGGCTGCGGACCTGGTCCGCTTCACGGTGCCGGACGAGAGGTACGAGTCGGCGATGTGGAGCGCGTGAGGCCGGGCGCGCCATTCGCGGCCTGCGCTCGCCGCGGCGGGATCGCGGGCGAGGCGGGTGTGGCCGCTATCGCACCCAGACCGTCTTCACGTTCACGAACTCGCGGATCCCGAACGCCGCCAGCTCCCGGCCGTAGCCCGAGCGCTTGACCCCGCCGAACGGCAGCCGCGGGTCCGACCTGACGGCTTCGTTCACGAACACCGCACCCGCCTCGAGCCGCGCCGCCAGCGCCTCGCCGCGCGCGCGGTCGCCGCTCCACACGCTCGCGCCGAGCCCGTAGCGCGAGCGGTTCGCCAGCTCCACGGCGTGGTCGGCATCGCGCGCGCGCGTCACCGCCGCCACCGGGCCGAAGGTCTCCTCGTCGAACGCCGGCATGCCGGGCCGGACCCCGGTGAGCACCGTGGGCGCGTAGAAGAACCCCGGGCGATCGAGCCGCGCGCCGCCGCAGCCGAGGGTCGCGCCCGCGGCGAGCGAACGCGTGACCTGCGCGTGCAGCTCGGCCAGCAGGTCCTCGCGCGCCAGCGGGCCCACCTGGGTGGCGCGGTCGGCCGGGTCGCCGACGGCGAGTCCGCGCATCCGCTCGACGAGCGCCTGCTCGAAGCGCGGCGCCACCGCCTCCTCGACGATGAAGCGCTTGGCCGCGATGCAGCTCTGGCCGTTGTTGACGGTGCGGGCGAGCGCGGCCGGCTGGGCCACCGCGACCGGGTCGGCGTCGGCCAGCACGATGAACGGGTCTGAGCCGCCCAGCTCGAGCACGGTCTTCTTGAGCGCCGCGCCCGCCAGCGCCGCCACCGCGGCCCCGGCCGGCTCGCTGCCGGTGAGCGAGACCGCCTGCACCGCCGGATGGCGGATCAGGTCGGGCACCAGGCCGGAGCGCACCATCAGCGTGGTGAAGACGCCCTCCGGGAAACCCGCCTCGCGGAACACCTGCTCGATGGCAAGCGCGCAGCCCGGCACGTTCGAGGCGTGCTTGAGCGCCACCGCGTTCCCGGCCGCGAGCGCCGGCGCGGCGCAGCGGAATACCTGCCAGAACGGGAAGTTCCACGGCATCACGGCGAGCACCACGCCGAGCGGGTCGAAGCGCACGTAGCTCTTCGCCGCCTCGGTCACGACCGGCTCGGGCGCGAGAAACGCGAACGCGTGGTCCGCGAAGAAATCGCAGGTGAGCGCGCATTTCTCGACCTCGGCCTCGGCCGCGCCGATCGGCTTGCCCATCTCGCGGGTCATGAGCCGCGCGTGCTCGCCGCAGCGCGCGCGCAGCGCCCCCGCCGCCGCGTGCAGCAGGCGCGCGCGCTCCAGGAGCGGGGTCTCCCGCCACGCCTCGAAGGC
>CAYHRW010000360.1:0-2742 GCA_964359105.1 uncultured bacterium | reverse complement strand
TTCGGTCATCGGCGGTATGGGACTTGCGACTACCCGGGGCAGACACCCTTGCTACAGGCCCCCAGTGTAAGAAAGAAGGTCATCCCCTATGAAGTCCTCGGTCCTCGCAGTCCTGCTGGTCGCGCTGCTCGCCTCGACCGCCTCAGCGGTCCAGGTCGGCCATCTGCCTCAGGCCAAGAAGGCGTCCACGCGGGTGGGCGATCAGGGCGGCGCGACGCCGATCCAGGGCATCGTCCACAGCGACCCGGGCATCGGTGTGCGCGGCCCGGCCAACGGCGATGGCGATGACCAGCCGACCAATCCCGTCCCCGAGCCCGGCACCATGGCGCTGGCGTCCATGGGCCTGATCGCGCTGGGCGCCGCCGCGCGCCGGCGTCGCGGACGCTGAGAAACCCGGGAGCCCCTGACATCCCCCGGCCGTTGAGCTGAGACAGGAGGCTCCCCGAAGGCGGCGGCGATCGAGCGAATCGCCGCCGTCTTGCCTTTCCCCTCCGGGTGAGCGGCCGCACGGCCACCGGCTCACCGGACGGCTCCGCGGGATCGTGCGACCCCGCACCGGCCCGCCCGCGGCGCTCTGCTAGACTCGCTCGCCATGCTCCACCCTCACGAGTGCGCCGCCCGCGCATGAGCCGGCGCCACGCCCGGGCGGCGCGGCCGTCCCGCACCGCGGGCCCCTTCGCCCTGCACGCCCCGGCCGGCGTGAGCGACGCCGCGCGCCGGCGCTTCGTGCGCCTGGCCTGGGCGCTGGCCGCGCTGCTCGCCGCCGCGCTGCTCGCGGTCACCTTCGGCCCGCACCGGATCGGCGACTACTTCACCGAGACCGACTTCTACGGCCAGTACGCGGAGGGCGCCCGGCTCATCCAGAACGGCCGGCTGCTGCCCGCGCGCTACGGCGTGGTGGGGCCGGGCTACGAGGCGGCGCTGGCGCTGGCGGGGCTGGTGGTGCGCGACCTGTTCCTGGCCGCGCAGCTCCTCTCGATCGCCGCGACCGCGGCGACGCTGTTGCTGTGGTTCCACCTGCTCGAGCGCCGCGCCGCCGCGCGGCTCGCGCTCTGCGCCGCGCTGTTCCTGGCGTTCGACGCCACCTTCTTCCGCTACGGCTACTCGGCCACCACCGACGCGCTGGCGCTGGCGCTCCAGGCCGCGGCGCTCTACGCGCTGCTCGCGCGGTCGAGCGGGCGTGCGGCGCTGGCCGCCGGCCTGTTCGCCGCGCTCGCCTTCCTCACCCGCTACAACGCGGCGGTGCTGCTGCCGGCCGGGATCGTCGCCGCGCTCGCGGGGGGCACGCCGCATCCGCGCCGCGCTCGCGCGGCGCTGCTGTTCGCCGCGGGCTTCCTCGCGCCGGTCGCACCGTGGGCGCTGTGGTCACTCGCGCACGGCGGGAGCTTCGCCTCGCAGCTCCACCACAACATCGCCTACGAGGTGTTCGCGCGCGCGAAGGGCATCCCCTGGGACGACTACCAGAGAGACCTCCAGCCGCAGTTCCACGGCCTGTGGGACGTGATCCGCCGCGACCCCGGCGCGGTGGCGGCGCGCATGCTCCACAACGTCGGCGATCACCTGCGCCAGGACGCGGCGAGCCTGCTGGGCTGGCCCGCCACGCTGTGCGCGCTCGCGGGGCTGGTCCTGGGCGCGGCCGACGGCACGCTCCGCAGGCTGTGGCCGCTCGGGCTCGCCTGGGCGCTGCTCTTCCTCGCGCTCGTGCCGGTCTTCTACTCCGAGCGCTACTCGCTCGCGCTGCTGCCGACCTACGCCGCGCTCGCCGGGCTCGCCTTCGCCTCGCCGCGCTTCGCGCTGGTGGCGGGCCGCGCGCGCCGCGTGTGGCTCAAGGGGGCGCTCGTGCTGCTCCCGCTCGGGGCGATGGCCACGGCCTCGTGGCGCGTGCAGGCGCGCGCCATGGACCAGCTCCCGGTCGAGGCGCTCGAGTGCGCCGAGACGCTGCGCGCGCTGAAGCGTCCGGGCGACGCGGTGATCGCGCGCAAGCCCAACCTCGCGTTCCACGCCGGCGTGAGGGCCGTGCCCTTCCCGTTCACGAACGGGCTGCCGGCGCTGGCCGACTACGCGCGCGAGAGCGGTGCGCGCTGGCTCTACTTCTCGTGGCCCGAGGGCGAGACCCGCCCGCAATACTGGTTCCTGCTCGACACCACGGCGGCGGTGCCCGGCCTCGCGCCGCGGCGCGCGACCGCGCCGCACCCCGCGGTGCTCTACGAGATCGGCCCCGACTTCGGCAGGGTGCCGGCGTGGATGGCGAACGACACGCTGATGGCGCTGCACACGCTGCGGGCGCGGCTGATGGTGGACGGCAACGACGTCCGGGTGCTCCATGACTTCGCGCGGGTCGAGCACGCGCGCGGCCGTCTCGAGCCGGCCCGCGGCGCGCTCGAGCGCGCCGCCGCGCTGGCGCCCGGCGACGTGGCGGTGCTGGTGGCGCTCGGCGAGGTGGCGCTCAAGCAGGGCGACGCGGCCACCGGCGAGGCGGCCTTCGCGCGCGCCCAGGCGCTCGCGCCCGCCAGCGTCGAGGCACGCGTGGGCCGCGGCTGGGCCCGGCTCGTCGCCGGCCGGCCCGAGGAGGCCGCGGCGCTCTGGCGGCCGGTGGTGTCCGAGACGCGCGATGCTGCTACCCTGCTGCGCATGGCGGAGATCTTCCACGCCCTCGGTGACCGCGAGGCCGCGGCCGCGGCGCGCGCGACGCTGGCGCGGCTCGGGGTCAGGCCGTGAGACCGGCGTCCCGGCTGCGCGTGG